>CALMHN010000068.1 GCA_937863745.1 uncultured bacterium
AATATATATATTTTATTTAAATAACTAAAGTTCCATTCAAAATAAGTTAATAGTTGTTTCTCACCTAAATTAGCATTATAAGAATATAGAGAATCTCCAACAATATAATAAATAGTTGAATCTTCTACTTCAACAATATCATTTACTTTTTTATTAGATATTTTTATTTTATTTGACGAATTATAATAATTCATAAATAGTGTATTATCAATTAAACTAAAATTATATAGATTATTATAATTAAATGTTATTGTATTATGTACTAACTTACTTAATAAGATTGTTGTCTCACCTTTATCATAAAAAGTCGCCATCTCACCTTTATCTACTTTTTCTATCTTCTTTTTACTAATATTTAGCTTATATTCAACTGAATTAGTTTTATCTAATAGATATACATAATCACCAATTGCCCCAAGGAAATAAGATTCAAAGGAAATATCATAGTTTATTTTCCATTCATTAAACTTATTACTTGTTGAATCATATATATAAAATTTATTAAACGTTCTAGTTTGATCATAATCAGGAATTATTAAATAATTACCAATTTCGTAAGATAAAGAATTATCATACTTTTCATTACTTAAAACATTTAAAGTATCTCCTGTTAGTAAATTGTTAAAACCAAATCCATTCCAAATTAGATATGTTTTTGTATTATCATAAATACTAACATTGTTTACTTCGTCTACCTTATTATTTGACTCTTCGGAATTAAATCCAGCTAAATATGGACTTAGATATGAATTACCATCATTACATACGGTATCCGTGGTACTTGAAAAAACATTTAAACTTAAACATGTAGATGAATCAGTTGTGTTATAATTAATAGACTCTACAAGTTTTCTTTTAGTAGTATATTTATGTTTAAAAGCAAAATCATATTGTTTATCATTAAATTTTACATTGTACGTATAATACAAATTATCTTTATTAAAACTCTCAGTTATTTCATAATTATCAATATTATATTCTAAACTATAAGACTTATCTCTATAAAGATATATTGTTATAGATAATAAAAATATAAATATAGTAACTAGGAAAATAATTAACTTTTTCATAGACTATTTGGCTTACCTAGTTGAGCATATTCCTTTTTCTTTTCAGTCATGAATTCGGTTATTACCGTTTCCACTTCTGGTAAGCTTGCCTTATCTAAATCAGATACATAAACTATTTCTTTTATTGTATCAATAGCTATGGTTCCCCAAAAAATACCTGAATATACTGATAAATCATTATAAAGATCTGGAGTTATAGATACAAATTTATATCCTGGAAGAATATATTTTTGCCCTAATATTAATCTTTCTGAAGTAATAGCTACTACAACTGTATTGCATAAACTCCAGGTTATATTATCATATTGTCCTGCAAATACATACAGTAATTCTTCATCTGGATTTAAATGCTTATCAATAATTGAACAATGTCTTTTAACTCTCCATGATACTCCATGAGGATATTTGTCTAAAAATAGTTTTAGCTTTTTATAAGTAATTCCATGCATTTTAGTCCTCCTTTAAGACTTTCAAATCTTGTAATTTACTAACGTACTCATTATATGAGTAATAGCCTTTGATACAACCTACTGTTTTACCATTTTGAATAACTAGGGTCATTGGTGTTGCAAATCCCTTAGTTAATGTTGTCTCTTGATTAGCTTTAGTACACTCAGCTGGTATTTTTAAATCTAAATTTATTATTTTAGAATATAGTAGTGAATCCATGGTTGATGAATTAATATAATATATATCAATGTTCTTTTCTTCAACTACCTTATTAATAACAGGCTCTAATAATTTGCAATATGAACATGTATTTGATCCAAATACAGATACTGTAAGGTTTCCGCTATTAAGGATATCATCAAAGTCATCAAAGTTCGTTGGTGTTGTATATTTTGCTTCACTAGAAGGTATTTCATTGTAGAAATATTTTTTTACATATTCTTCAAAATTATCGTTAGATATCTCATTAGTAATAATACCTTTGATTTTTCCTTCAACATATAAAATGTAATATGGTTTTGTTTCTTCTGTAACTGAAGTACTAAGTGTTGCATTCAAATATTCATTTAATTCATCATTGCTTACATCCATTTTATATACTTTAGCATCAAATTTGGTTCTAAGATTCTTTATATTTGTTTTGGCATTTGAATCCATGTCTCCAACAAATACAACTGAATATTCATTACCTACTAAAGATGCTATATTATCCAAATTAATATTCTTCACTTTAGATGATAGTATTTTATAAGTTGCAAAACTACCAACTAAAATTAGTATTATTACAATTAAAATTATTAATTTCTTATTATTCATAATATTCCTCGATTAAATATATTATACTTTATCAAGTCTATTTTTACCACCAAATAAATTATTATTTACTATAATTTAGAAATAATAACTTTTAAAATAAAAAACCAACTATTTCTAGTTAGTTAGTACTTTCTAAATGGTGGAGTCGAGGAGAATTGAACTCCTGTCCACATTACTCTTTTAAGTAGCGTCTACAGGTTTAGTTAGAACTAAAATTTTCGTTATTTATGAATGTGTCTAACAAACTGATAAATACTTATTCTACTAAATTTTCATTTATAATACATAGAAGATATTATAAACATATTTCATATTTATGAACCTTTAATAAAACTATGAAAAATTCTATTATTGGCGCTCAATCGCTATATTAAGCGAATGCTAGAGCAGTATTAAAATTCTTATTGTCAGTTAAAATTAAACTGTTGGGACATAAGGATTATCCCTACCACCTGCAACTAAATCAAGACTGTAACATGTCGAAACCTGGACGACCCCAGTAACAATATATTATCAAATAATGATTATTTAAGCAAATTACTTTGATTGATTATTATTAACATCAATAATTAATTCACCATCTTTAGTATATAGGAATTTTTCTCTAACATATTTAGCAACATATTCGGGATCCTTTAATTTACTTATTTGATCTTCTAAATTATCTTCATTGTCTACTAATTCGGTATATTGAGTCTCTAAATCTTTTTTTGCTTGAATATTTTGAAGAATTTGTTGCCACGTTGAAAAGCAATTATATGTAACAAACGATATAATTCCTGCAATTATACATAAATAAACAAATATTCTTAATCTAAATTTGCCCATATAAACTCCTTCATTATTAGTATACTTATAATAAAACGATTTTTAGGCAAAAATAATATTAAAATATTATTCTTTACATGTTTTTTTACACAATAAAAGGTATACTTTAGTATACCTTATTCTTCTTCATCAGTTTGAGGTTTATTTTTTTCTTTGTCGTATTCCTTCAAGATTGCTTCTGTGAATAATTCACGTGCTTCTTGATTAATTGGATGGGCAATATCTCTATATTCACCAGGTGCTATTTGTTTACTTGGCATTGCAAGGAACAAACCATCATTACCTTCCAAGATTCTAATATCATGTACAACAAATTCATCATCTATTGTAACTGATGCAAATCCTCTCATTTTTGAATTTTCCTTTTCGATTACTCTAACTCGAACATTAGTTATTTTCATCATGTCACCTCTCTATAATTAATTTTATTATATTCTTAATTATTCTAAAAAGCAATATATGATTTATTTATAAGATTTTACAATATTTATATATGTACTACATGGTAAATCCTCAGCACGATTATTTAGAGAGAATCCTTCTTTCTTTAATATCTCTTCTAGTTGTATTAAGTCATAGGATTTTAAATTGTTTCTTAAATTCTTTCTTTTAAATTGAAAAGCATCATGTAATAAATTATTAAATTTAATTAAATTTACATCTTCTCTAGGTTTGTTTGTTAAACTGATAACGGCTGAATCCACATTTGGTATAGGCTCAAATAAATTTCTATTTACTTTGAATTCTTTAGTTATTTTATAATAATAATTTAATAGTACTGTAATACTTCCATATTCTCTAGTATGAGGTTGTGATGAAAAACGATCGGCAACTTCTTCTTGAATCATAAATATCATTTTTGTTGTATTTAAATTAGAATTTATGATTTTAAGGATTATTGGAGTTGTAATGTAATAAGGAAGATTTCCAACAATGTATAGCTTGTCATAAGAATACTTTGATAAATCATCTGTAATATCTCTATTAAGAAAGTCCTCATAAATAACATCTAATTTATCTGGATCTAGTTTATCTAAATAAGTTTTTGTATCTTTATCTATTTCATAAGCAAGGACTTTACCTTCCTTTTTTACTAATTCTTTTGTTAGTGCACCGGTTCCTGGACCAATTTCTATAATTAGATCATTAGGTTTGCTATCAATTAAACGTGCTATATTAACTATAACGTTATTATCCTTTATAAAATTCTGCCCAAATTTCTTCTTAAAATCAAATCCCATTTAAATCACCTCCTTTATATTATTAATTAAATAAAAAAAATGCAATGTTAATTTGCATTTCTTGTCCATCCATATCTTAAAACATCATACGTTATTCGTTTTCTTCCAATGGTTGTTGTTGCAATATCGTTTGAGCTTACTAACATATCAAGACTTGTACCTGTTACTCCGCGATCAAGAACGATTCCATATATAGGATCGCTTGATATAGAAGATACGTTCATTCTAACAATTGAACCACATGATAAATTTTTTGATGATGCTAGGATATAAACATTTCCATATGTACTATCATTGTATGATGTAGTTCCATTACCAACATAAGCACCTGTGCATCCAAGATATCCACTACAAAGAGGACAATTTGCAACATAACCTGTTAAGTCTCCTGTATAAGTATCCAATGGATAATTTATATCAGCTAATTGCATTTCATTATACTTCATTGCCATAGCCGTAAGATCTAATGTTTTATTTATGTTTTCATTACTAACTTTATCTTTTTCATTAATAATATTAACTTTTTGCAAAGAAAAAATGAAAACAAAGATTAAAGTAATTTTTATAATACTTGATATATTTTTATATACTTTATTCATTGTTCTCACCTTATAAGTAAATTTTAACATTGTAGTGTTTAAATGTCAAAGAGATTATGAACGTTTTCCTCAGTAATTTGGCCAATTTCTTCAAGCGTTTTACCTTTTAAATCTGCTAAAAATTCTGCAATGATTTTTATGTTTTTAGGTTCATTAGTTTGTCCCCTTAAAGGTGTTGGCGCTAGGAATGGAGAATCGGTTTCTAAAATAATTCTATCCAAAGGTAATTCTTTGATAACGTTTTTTATCTTAGCATTAGTAAATGTCATTACACCACCTATACCAAAGTAAAATCCCATATCCGTTAAAATATTAGCTGTTTCAAGTGATCCACTAAAACAATGAATTACTCCTTTTACATTATGCTTCTTTAATGTTTCAATAGTATCTTCCGTTGCATCTCTCATATGAACTACAACAGGAAACTTATATTGTTCAGCAAGAGACAATTGATAATCAAATAAGGCTAATTGCTTATTCTTATTTGTAGGATTACTATAATCTAATCCTATTTCACCAATGGCAATAAACTTATTGTTAGTTATATTGGATTCCACTATTTTTTTAAATTTTGATTTGCTATCTTTATAATTTTCTGGAAATATACCTAAGCAGGCATAAACATTATCATATTTATTTCCTAATTCAATAACTTCGTCACATGATTTTAAATCATCAGCTGCAACTAATATTTTATTTATTCCGTTTTCATTTGCTCGCTTTATTACGGATTCTATATCTTCATAATACTCTTTATATAAATGAGCATGTGTATCTGTAAACATTATTTCTCCTTTGTCATATTTATTATTTCGTCTAATAATCGTACTTCATAATAAATAAAATGCTTATCTAAATCAATTAGGGGTAAACTGATTTGGATTCTTTTAAAACTGTATTTTAATCGATATTTAATATTTATATTATAGGTAATTAAGAAGAGTTTTTCCCCATCTATTTTATTAGATACATCCTCAGGTAATTCAATTGTAATTAATGTATCAGTTTTTGTTACATGAGTAATATTTAATTTATTAGCAAGTTTTTCAAACCATTCTTCATACATATAAATTTCCATATCTTGACTAATTTTTCCAAACCTATCTTCTATCTGACTCTTAATGTCTTCAAGAGATTTTTTATCGGTTATTTCATTAATCATTTTATGAATTTCAATCTTTAATGATTCTTCTTCTACATAATTGTCTGAAATGTGGTTAGACACTTCTATTAGAGGTGCACTATCTTCTTCATCTTCAACAACTTCACCCTTAATTCTCTTCATTTCATCGTTAACCATTTGTGTATATAATTCAATACCAACTGAATCAATAAATCCTGCTTGTTCACTTCCAAGCATATTTCCGGCTCCACGGATACTTAGGTCACGCATAGCTATTTTATAACCTGATCCAAGCTCTGTAAAATCTTTAATACTCTGTAATCTTTTAACGGCTATATCATTTAAAAGTTTCCCTGGATTATACATTAAATAAGCATAGGCAATTTTATCGCTTCTACCTACTCTTCCACGTAACTGATATAACTGAGCTAAGCCAAATGTATCAGCATTTATTACTATTAAGGTATTAACATTAGGTATATCAATTCCTGTTTCTATAATAGTTGTGCACAATAAAACATCATAACGTCCATTTACGAAGTCTTCAATTACACTTTCAATTTCGCCTTTTTCCATTTTCCCATGGGCAATGCAAATTTTTGCTTCAGGTACTAATTTTTGAATTTTAACACGATAATCTTCAAGATTAGTTACACGATTATATAAAAGGAATACTTGTCCATTTCGGGACATTTCCTTATATATTGCATCTTTAATAATAACATCATTTTCTTCAAGTACATATGTCTGTACAGGGTAACGGTTTATTGGAGCTGTATCAATAATAGATAAATCTCTTAAACCGGACATTGCCATCTTTAAAGTCCTTGGTATTGGTGTCGCTGAAAGGGTTAAGACATTGATGTTGTTTTTAATTTCTTTAATCTTTTCTTTTTGAGAAACACCAAATCTTTGCTCTTCATCGATAATTAATAGGCCTAAATTCTTATATACTAGACTTTTATTAAATAATTTGTGTGTTCCAAATACAATATCAATTGTTCCCTTTTCTAAACCATCCATAATCCTATTAAATTCTTTAGTAGTAGTAAATCTATTTAGTAAAGCTATATTTATAGGAAATTCTCTAAATCTTTCCAATGATTTTTCATATTGTTGTTTTGATAATAATGTAGTTGGGCATAGATAGCAAACTTGAAAACCGTTGATAACCGCTTTAAACATTGCTCTAAAAGCTACTTCAGTTTTACCAAATCCGACATCACCACATAGTAATCTATCCATTGGCACAGGACTTTTTAAATCTTTGTCTAATTCTTTAATACATTTTGTTTGATCGGATGTTTCATCATATTCAAATTGACTACCAAATACCTCTTCATCAGGATAAGTATTAAATATTGGTCCCTTTGTATTTGATCTTTCGGCATATAATTTTATTAATTCGTCGGAAATATCATGAATTCTACTATTAACTTTTAATTTTGTCTTTGCCCAATTTGATGAATTTAGTTTATTTATATGAGGCTTAGTTCCATCTTTATCAGCATATTTATAAATTGTTGTTATTTTTTCAACAGGAATATATACTTTATCATTTCCTAAATAATTAATGACAATGTAATCTCTAATTAAGCCATTTTTTTCAATTGCTTTAATGCCTCCATAGACACCTATTCCATGAACAACATGTACCACATAGTCGCCTATTTTTATATCATTAAAGTCTTTTATCTTAGTTCCCATCCTTAGAGAACTTCGATAATTTGTATATATTCTTTCATCATCTATATTATATTCTGAAATAACTACGTGATTATCTATTACAAAGCCATCATTAATTTTTTTATTTATAATATTAATTTTATTAGCTAAATGGGAGTTAACACTCGCTTCAGGTAATAATTCACTTATTTTATTTATTTGTTGCTCTTTTGATAAATAAATTTCTACTGTATTGTTCTTAACTTCACTTTTACAATAATCAACAAATTTATCATAGTCACCTTTAAAATTAATCATTGGCTTAGAATTATAAATTAAAGACCCTTTTATATTATTGATGGTTTCTATATCAATATATTTATCTTGTTTTATTTCATCCAAGGAATACATAAATCTAGTATCATCAGGAAATCCTTTTGAATCACGATAATCAATTACATCTTTATATAATTTTTCATATTCATTTAATATTTGATTTCTATTGATATTAAATACCATAGGATTATTTAGATAATCTAAAATGTTACTATGAATACTTGTATGTAACTCATCTATTGGTAGAATTTCGCATTTATTTATTTCATTAATGGATAATTGGGATGATTCATTAAAAAATCTTATGGAATCTATTTCATCACCAAAAAATTCCATCCTTATTGGATGATCATATTCTATTGGAAATATATCGATTATATAGCCTCTTAAGGCATACTCTCCTGTGGTTGTAACTGTTGATGTCCTTTTATATCCAAGGTTTTCAAGTTTTTCAATAAGTTCTTCTCTTTTTATTTCATCATTCTTATTTAATTTAATATTAGATTTATCATTTTCTTCTTTATTTGGTAAATATCTTAAATAGCCCATTAGATTAGTAACAACAATACTCTTTTTGTTTTTCTTTATACTTTGTAGGGTTTCTAATCTTTTAATTTTTAAATCAGGTGATAAAGCTATGGCAACAGATGCTAAAAAATCATCCATTGGAAAAAGATAAACATCGGAATTGTATGTTCTTAATTTTTGGTATACCATGTTTGAATCATATAAAGAATTAGTTAATATAAGTATATTTTCATCGTGATTAATAAAATAATGATAATAATATAATATTAATAATTCATCAGTTAGTCCACATACGGTTCCTTCATTTTTGTATTGAAATATGTCATCTAAATAATCCATTGTTCTCCTAATTATATTTACACATTAATTTATCTATATCATTATAGTTAAAATTTTCAATAATATTGTAAACATCATTTAATCTCTCATTAATTAATGTAATATCTGACTTTGATAATTTACCTAATACATAATCTTTTGTATCGATACTTCTATCTTGAGATACGCCTATTTTTAAGCGAATGAAAGCATTTGTACCTAAACAATTAATTATATCTTTTATACCATTGTGTCCTCCGGCAGAGGAATTAATCTTAATCCTTATTTTGCCGACACTTAAATCTAAATCATCTTGAATAACAAGAATATCTTTTATATCTATTTTATAATAATCAACATATTCTCTTACTACGCCACCAGATAAATTCATATAACTTAATGGTTTTAAAAATATATATTTTTCGCCATTTATATTTTTCTCATAGTAATAGCCATTGAATTTCTTAGACCATTTTACATCTCCAAGGTAATTATCTAACATATAAAAACCCATGTTATGTCTTGTTAATTCATATTCTTTTCCTGGATTTCCCAATCCTACAACTAATTTCATAAATTACCTCCAAATATATTCTTATATGTCTTTAAATTGTGATTTAAAACCACTGGCTTATCTATATTAACATAACTTTTCCCATTGTAAATAGCTTCAATTAAAATGAATACACATTTAGATTCATCATCGTTATATATGGGAACCAGTCTTTTTAAACCAAATTTGTTATTTTCAAGTTCTATTATTATGTCGCTTAAACGTTCAGGTCTATGAACCATGTAAAGATATCCACCATTTTTTAGCATATTACTAGATATACTAATAATATTTTCAAGATTAGTTTTTATTTCATGTCTTGCAATAGATTTTATATCATCTTTATTTTTAAAACTATTATCGTATACTTTAAAGTATGGTGGGTTCACTGTGACAACATCAAAACTATGTAATGGTAATACACTACATAGTTCATTTACATCTTTATTTAACATATTAATGTTTGTTATATTGTTATACTTAATTGATTCAATGGCCATATCATAAATGGTCTTTTGTAATTCAACACCAGTTATTTCTATTTTGCTTCCATATTTACTAGATAGAATCATTGGTATTGATCCATTTCCAGAGCATAAATCAAGAACTTTTTTATCATTAGCTCTTAAATTAACGAATTCTCCTAATAATACTGAGTCAACTGAAAATTTGAAATAATTGGGATTTTGAAATATTTTATAGCCATAGTCAAATAAATCATTTAATTCATTATTTTCCATGTGAATCATATTCTTTCACTTCGCCATTAATATTTACATGGCACTTCTTACATAGAGCATCTAAACCAACTACAGTTCCTTCTCCATCATAAGTTTTTAACTTTTGTCCTATTTTTGGTAATTCAGACCTGTTTTCAGTATAAACGTCATCTTCATAAGCAAGACAACATAGTAATCTACCACATAATCCATTAATTTTTGATGGATTTAAAGCTAATCCTTGGTTTTTTGCCATATTTATACTTATTGATTCGGAATTATCAAGAAATGATGAACAACATAAAGGTCTTCCACATAATCCTAATCCGCCAACTAATTTTGATTTATCTCTTACACCAATTTGTCTTAATTCAATCCTGGTATGATATTTATAGGCCAATTCTTTTACAAGATTTCTAAAGTCTATTCTATTATCTGCTGTAAAATTAAATACTAATTGTTTTTTATCAAATGTATAACTTGCATCAAGAAAACGCATAGGTATATTTTCTTTTTCTACAAGTTCTTTAGCATATTCCATAGCTTCTTTTGCATCTTTTATATTGTTTAGTAATGTATTGTAGTCTTCCTTTGTTGCTTTTCTTATTACTTTTTTCATTTCTTCTTTATTAATTTCATCATCGTTTATACTGTCTATTGAACATACTTTAGCATATTGTTCTCCATTTTCTGTATCAACAATTACATAATCATTAATGATTAATTCTAAATTTTCATTAATAAAATTATATACTTTACCAAATCTTTTAAACTTAACTCCGATTATATTCATACCTTTTACTCCCATTTAATAAACATTTTGTTTATAGATAAATCTCTGTTAACATTACATCTAACATCTATTATAGCATCATTTATTATTTTAATTCTATTTGATAATTTATAAATGTTATTTTCGTCAATTAAATTAAAGAGATTAATTGCATATTCAGCATTATTATTGCTATTGTTTAATACATTATCAAATTTTAATTCATATATTTTTTTTAATAGCATCAATATACTTTCCATTTGATTGCGATCATATGATGATATTTTTTTGGTATTTATCATTTTTTTATATTTGGTATTATCATTTAATATATTTATTAAATAAGTGGTTATATCATAGTAATTATTATAATATTCTTCGGTAATATCCAATAAGTCTAAAATATTATTGTTGTTATATTCAAAATTAAATATTTCGCATCTACTTCTAATGGTTGATAGTATTTTATTTGGTACAGCGGTTAAATAAAAGCCAACAATGTTTTCTTCTGGTTCTTCCAAGAATTTTAACAACTTATTGGAAGATGACTCACTTAATTTATCAGCATCATATATTATATATGTTTTATAGCTATTCATAAAAGCCGTTGTTGAGAATCTATCAAGTAAGTCATATATTTCATCAACTAAAATTTCTCTTTTATCAGTTTTAATTGTATAAACATCAGGATTTGTATTATCGTCTATTGTGCGATTGAGTTTTTCAATAAACTCTGCAC
The DNA here is from genome assembly GCA_937863745.1 of uncultured bacterium. GTDB lineage: Bacteria > Bacillota_I > Bacilli_A > RF39 > UBA660 > UBA6985. The sequence goes on from CALMHN010000068.1 coordinate 11,758, forward strand.
TTTTTCCTTCTGAATTAATTTCTTTTATTATTTCTAATACATCTTTGTAAGTTTTTTCAACATTATTTGTGTTAAACAAAAAAGCATGAGAATTTTTTTTCTCATGAAATGATTTTATAATTACATTTATCGTGTCCTTATTAGTCATTTTTCTCCTTGTCTGATATTTCTTTTCTATCAAGTAGTGCTCGATCAAGAGTTATTGAATCTAGATAATCAATATCTACTCCCATTGGTATTCCATATGATAATCTTGATATTTTTACGTTTTTATTTTCAAAAATCTTCTTTATATATAAAGTTGTTGTTTCGCCTTCAATGGATGGCTTTAATGCAATAATTAATTCTGAATTCTTCGATTCGGGGTCAATTCTGCTTATTAATCCTCCTAGATTTATATCTTCTGGATATATTCCATCAATTGGTGATATCAATCCATTTAATACATGATATTTTCCACGGAAGGTTCCTGATTTTTCAAACATGAATACACTTTTATAATCTTCAACTACGCATATCAAATTATTTTGTCTTGTTTCATCATTACATATATCACATATTTCTTTATCAGTTAAATGACCACATATTTTGCATCTATGTAGTTTTTTCTTACATTTAACGATGTTTTCAGAAAATGATTCAATATCTTCTTCTTCAAGGTCCAACATAGATAATGCTAATCTTTCGGCACTTTTCTCACCAATTCCTGGAAGTTTCTTAAATGAATTAATTGTATCGCTTAATATTTCTGGATAAATCATTTTAAATTAATCCGCCTAATTGTTTACCATATGATCCTAATTTTGTATCAACATCTTTATCTATTTTATTTATTGCATCATCAAATGCAATTTTAATCATATCTTCTAATATCTCAATATCATCATTTTCTACCTGATTAACTTTTAATTTAATTGATTTTACTTTCTTATTTCCCATCATTACAACCGTAACCATTTGTGATTCACCTGTGTATTCCGTATCATAAATTTGTTTTTGTTTGTTTTGAATGTCCTTTTGCATTCTTTGTGCTTGTGCTAGCATTGCTTGCATATTCATATTTGTATTCTCCTATTCTATATTTATATTTTTATCGCCAAACAATTCTTTGGCTTCCGTAACAAACGTATTATCTTTATTAATAAATTCTTCTTCCTCCATGATTGTATATTGTTTATTTTTATCAAATGTTTTTAACAATTTCTTCCAATCATTTTCTGAAATAAAAATTAATTCATAATTTTTATTAAACTTCTTAGAAAATTTATTTTCAATAAAATACAACTTAGCATTTAATATTACTTTGGTACTTTCGCTTTTTACAACAATAATAGCGTTTTTTTCCGATGCCACCATTGGAATGCTATCACGAGTTACTGCTAAAATATCTCGGATGTCTTCTTCCTTAATGTATTTTATAAAATCATTCCAAGTATTAATAAAGTCTTGTTTAATGTTTTTAGATGCATTTACAAAGGAATTATTTATTCTAACATTTATAAATTCATCACACATTTTGTAATAATTATCGCTTTTATTGTCCTTAATCATTTTGTTTACGTCAATTTTAGTGTCAAGTTGAATTATTTCCCGGGAAATAATTTGATTTATTTCTCTATTTGAAATTTTATTTTCATCATCATTTATAAATGATATTAACTCTATTTGTAATAATAAATAGCCATTTAAGCCATCATTTAGCTTTTCTTCAATTTCATTTAATGATTTTATTATATTTTTTAATTGATTAAATGCGTTATTACTAATGTTTTTTCTTTTAATTTGAATTGCTTTATTTAAGAAGTTATCTATTAGTTTATCAATCAATACTTTTATATTAACTCCCGATGCCTTTATTTCGCTTATTTTATCAATTAGCGTATCTAAGTCATTATGAAGTATTGCTGTATAAATTATATCAATATCATAATCAGTGACTGTTCCATAGTTTTGTTTAAGAATATCGACCGTGACAACATCAGCTGCTTTAGATAACTGATCAAGTACGCTTAAAGCATCACGCATACAACCATCTGATATGTTGCTTATTTCTTTTATTGCATCTTCTTCATATTTAATATTTTCTTTTTCACATATTTTTTCTAGATGTTTAGTTATTTCATCCTTATTTATTCTACAAAAGTCAAAACGTTGACATCTAGATAATATAGTAAGAGGAACCTTTTGAATCTCAGTTGTTGCTAAAATAAAAATAACATTTTCTGGTGGTTCTTCAAGTGTTTTAAGAAATGCGTTCCAGGCTGATGATGAAAGCATATGTGCTTCATCAATTATGTATATTTTATATTTGCTCATTGCTGGGGCTACTTGAACGCCATCAATTATTAGACGCATATTATCAACACCATTGTTACTGGCTGCATCAAGCTCTATAATATCTGGATTATTATTAAAGTTTTTGCAGTTATCACATTTCTCGCATGGAATTCCATTAGTAGAATTGGTACAGTTTAATGCTTTTGCAAAAAGTTTTGCCGTGCTTGTCTTGCCCGTTCCTCTTGGGCCTGTAAATAAATATGCATGGGCTATTTTGTTTTCAATAATAGAGTTTTTAAGTATTTTAATAATGTGTTCTTGGCCTATTAATTCGTCAAAATTATTCGGTCTATATTTTCTGTATAATACTTTATAATTCATAGTCCATCACCTGTATTTATTATATCATATAATAGCTCTATCTGTTTAAATTATCTTTAAAAAATGCGCTTAGTTTATCGGCATAAATGGTCTTTTCTTCATTAAAGTTTTCTATCGTACATTTGTTTGTCTTTTTATAAGAATTCATATTGTCTTTTTTCAACAGAAAATAAATATTATCTATTCTAGCCTCTTTGCAAATTTCCATGCACATGTTACATGGTTCAAGTGTAACATAAAGATCACATCCGTTTAATCGATAATCTCCAAGGGTTTTAATAGCTTCTTTTATTGCATTTATTTCTGCATGGCCTAGTACGTTATTGTTTAGTATTCTGTCATTATGACCTTTTCCAATTATTACATTATCTTTTACAATTACCGCTCCAACTGGAATGTCTAATGAATCTAATGACTTATCAGCTTCATTTAATATTTCTTTAATTATATTATTATCCATTTTATTTCCTCATAAAAAAAGCGCACACGATCAGGGATTAACGTGGCTGCTACATTCCTGTCCTGACCAGTTTATAATATAATCGTTGCGCATTTAAATTATATCACATTTAAACTATGAATCAATAATTTTGTTTATTTTTAACTTTTTTAATGTTTAAGTAACGTATTTTCGTAGCAAAATGGTTAATGTTTCACGTGAAACATTGTTTATAACTATTTATGTACAAGTTATAACTATGCAGATATTATTTGATTATAAATAGTTATACTATTTTTTAAATTTTATTCATAATCATTGAAATCATATTTTTTTCTACGCGCAGCTAATAATAGCTGCGCTTATTTTATTTATGCATTATTTTTTCAGATATTTTGTTAAGTCAACGTATTTACGTGTTAAAATGGTCAATGTTTCACGTGAAACATTGTTCATAACTATTATATTCATGTTTAATCTTATAAAAGATCCAATAATGTTGGATTCATTTTGAAAATTATTAATAAATGCTCCAATCAACTTTTTTGTCATAATTTCTACGCGCAACTAAAAATAGTTGCGCTTATATTGTTTATTCACTTTTTGATATTTCAGTTAATGCAACGCAATTACGTGCTAAAATGGTCAATGTTTCACGTGAAACATTGTTTATAACTTCTTTACGAGCATTTGATTTTATAATAGAGATAATAATGTAAGATCTATTATTATTTTTTTAACTATTGTTTATTAAGCTACTCTATTAATATTATCTTTTCAATTTATATACCGTATATTAATTTAAGTTATATATCATAATCAGAGCAAAATTCTTACGCGCAGCAAAATAATTGCTGCGCTTTATAATCCAAACGTGTTAATTTTTTCGATTATCTTTAATAAAATAACGTAATTTCGTACCAAAACCACCAATGTTTCACGTGAAACATTGTTCATAACTATATATATAGGTAAATTGCATACTGTCTATATTGTATCTATTTATTATTTAAATCATGTTATATATTTAATCATATTTCTTACGCGCAGCAAATTAATTGCTGCGCTCTACAATATATATTTGTTAATTGTTTGGATTGTTTTTAATAAGATAACGTAATTACGTACTAAAATGGTCAATGTTTCACGTGAAACATTGTTTATAACGTCGTTACGAACGTTTCATTTAATAATAGAGATAATAATATTAGATATTTTATTTAATTTATATATTGTTTATGAATTTAAGTAATATGTCATAATCAGAGTAAAATTCTTACGCGCAGCAAAACAATTGCTGCGCTTTATAATCCAAATGTGTTAATTTTTTTGATTATTTTTTATAAGGTAACGTAATTTCATACCAAAACCGCCAATGTTTCACGTGAAACATTGTTCATAACTATTTACAAACGACTATAAGTTATCATTTGTATTAATAATTATCATTGTCTAATTCATTATATTAATAACATAATGCTATTATTAATATAATCAAAGAATCATATACATGTAACGTATTTACGTGTTAAAAAGGTCAATGTTTCACGTGAAACATAAAAAAAGAAGCTTATTAAGCTTCTTCAATAACATCTGAATTATTAACTTCATCGTCATTATTTTGTTGATCAATTGAATCATCATTTTCTAATTCGTCTACTATACTTATTGTAGATACATATTGATCATCTTTTACATTCATTAATTTAACACCTTGAGTTACTCTACTTAATTGAGATATTTGGTTAACAGGTATTCTTATAATCATTCCTGATTCAGTAATAATTAATAAGTCTTTATCATCTGTAACTATTTTATGACCGATCATCATACCATTTTTCTCAGTTATTTTAAGGGCTAATACGCCTTTACTTCCACGTTTAGTCTCTCTATATTCACTTACTAGTGTTCTCTTACCATATCCGTTCTTAGATACTATTAATAGGTTGTCATCGCTTCTACCAACTTCCATACCAGTACAAATTGCACCGTCTAGATTGATTCCTCTGACTCCTGTTGCAGTTCTTCCCATTGGTCTAACTTCTGACTCATCAAAAATTGCCATCTTACCTGATGTTGCTCCCATGATTACTTTCATGTTTCCATCAGTTAATTTAACATCTATTAATTCATCATCATCTCTTAATGTAATAGCTATCTTACCAGATTTTCTAATATTCATATATTCTTCATTAGCTGTTTTCTTTATTATTCCATTCTTTGTTGCAAATATAGTATATTTCAAATCATTATTGGCTGATACATCAAGTATTGCACTAACTTTCTCATCCTTTTCAATTTGAATAAGATTAATAATTGGCAATCCCTTAGCAGTTCTGCTATATTCAGGAATTTCATATCCTTTTAATCTATATATCTTACCTTTATTTGTAAATATGCAGATATAATCATGTGTTGATGAATTAATCAAGAATTTTACGTAATCTTCTTCGTTTGTTGACATTCCCTTTACACCAACACCGCCTCTGTTTTGAGTTTTATAAGTATCAGCATTTAATCTCTTAATATACCCTTTATCAGTAAGTGTTATTATGATATTTTCTTCAGGAATTAATGACTCGTCCTCAATATAATCAATTGCTGTCATATCAATATAAGTTCTTCTTTCATCACCATATTTATTGGCAATTTCAAGTAATTCGTTTTTAATAATTTCGCATACTTTCGCATCAGAATTTAATATTTCATTGTATTCAGCTATAAGTTTCATTAACATATCTTTTTCTTCTAGTAATTTATCTAGTTCAAGACCAGTTAACTTTCTTAATCTCATTTGAAGAATATCTGTAGCTTGAATATCATCTAATCCATATTTTTCTTCTAATCTTTGTTTTGCTATTATTTCGGTTCTAGATCCTCTTATTATCTTAACAAAATCATCAATATTATTAATGGCTGTTATTTGACCATCAATGATATGTACTCTTTTTTCAGCTTCAGCTAAGTCGTATCTTGTTCTTCTAATAATTACTTCTTTTTGATAATCAACATATTTAGTTAAAATATCTTTTAATCCTAATGTTTTAGGTATTCCTTGATCAAGCATTAATAAGTTAATACCATATGTAATTTGTAATGGCGTTTTCTTATATAAATTGTTTAATACAACATTTGGATTTGCTTCTTTTTTAAGAGTAACAACGATTTTAATACCATTTTCAATGTTTGTTTCTTCATGTAAGTCTGATATTCCATCTAATTGTTTATCTCTTACTAATTCTGCTATTTTTTGTTGGAATTCCTTCTTATTTACTCCATAAGGTATTTCAGTAATTACTATTAAATTTTTATTTGCATGTTCTTCAATAGCAACTTTACCTCTTAAAGTAATTGTACCTTTTCCTGTTTCATAAGCCCTAGTAATACCAGAGTTGCCAAGAATTACGGCACCTGTTGGGAAATCTGGACCTTTAATATATTGCATTAATTCAGGTAATTCTATATCATGATTATCAATTACAGCAATACATCCATTTACTACTTCTTTTAAATTATGAGGTGGTATGTTTGTTGCCATACCTACTGCAATTCCCATTGTTCCATTTACTAGAATATTAGGAAATCTACTTGGTAAAACAACTGGTTCTTTAGCTGTAGCATCAAAGTTATCACTAAAATCTACTGTATCTTTTTTAATATCTCTTAACATTTCTAGAGAAATTTTTGATAATCTAGCTTCAGTATAACGCATGGCTGCTGCACCATCGCCATCCATTGATCCAAAGTTACCATGTCCTTCAATTAGTGGTGCACGATAACTAAAGTCTTGGGCCATCCTAACCATTGCATCATATATTGATGAATCGCCATGTGGATGGTATTTACCCATTACATTACCAACTGTAGTAGCTGATTTTCTAAAAGGTTTATCTGGTGTAATACCACTTTCATACATTGAATATAATATTCTTCTATGAACTGGTTTTAAACCATCCCTTAAATCTGGTAAGGCACGAGCAACGATAACACTCATGGAATAATCCAAGAATGAATCTTTTATTTCTTTTACAATATCATTTTGTAATATTTCGCCTTTTGGTAAACTATCATCTTCATTATTTGATTCTGATGAATCATCCTCTATATTTTCAGGATTAACATCTTCAAAGTTTTCAACATCTTCTGGTGTTTCTTCTTCAATATTATCTAATTCGTCATTATCATCATAACTATCTATATTATTATCTTCCATACCTTACCTCCTATATATCTAGGTTATTAACATAACCTGCATTTGAAACTATAAACTCTTTACGTGGATCAACATCATCACTCATTAGTAAGTTAAATGCTGCATCAGCAGCCATTGCATCATCAACAGTGATTTGTTTTAATACTCTATGATTTTTGCTCATTGTTGTATCTCTTAATTCAATTGGATCCATTTCTCCTAAACCCTTGAAACGATTAACTATTTTTGAATTTTGATATTTTTCAGGAATTTCCTTTAATATTTTAGCTAACTCGTCATCGGTTTGAACTAATTTTGTTGTTTTACCATATGTTACCTTATATAAAGGTGGTTGAGCGGCATAAACAAATCCTCCGTCAACAACTGGTTTAAAGAATCTATAGAATAATGTTAATAATAACGTTCTAATATGAGCACCATCAACATCGGCATCAGTCATGATAATAATCTTATGATATCTCAATTTAGAAATATCTATATCATTACCTATTCCTGTACCAAAAGCAGTAATCATACTTTTTATTTCTTCGTTATTAAGGGCACGATCAAGTCTTGCCTTTTCAACATTTAATATTTTACCTCTTAAAGGTAATACTGCTTGAGTCATATAATCTCTACCCATTTTAGCAGAGCCACCAGCGGAATCACCCTCGACTATAAATATTTCGCATTCACTTGGATCCTTACTCTTACAATCTGTAAGTTTTCCCATGAAATTAATATTATCTAATCCTGTTTTTCTTCTAGTTGTTTCTCTAGCCTTTTTAGCAGCAATTCTAGCTTGTGAAGCTAATATACATTTATCAATAATTATTTTAGCTTGGGTAGGATTTTCCATTAAAAATCTTTCGAATTCAGAGGTAAAAACATCAGATGTTATTTTACGAACTTCACTATTACCTAATTTGGTTTTTGTTTGTCCTTCAAATTGTGGATCTGGATGTTTACATGAAACGATCATTGTTAATCCTTCAAGTACATCATCTTGTTTTAATGATTCATCTTTATCTTTTAGATAGTTTTTACTCTTAGCATAATTATTAATTACCTTAGCCAAAGCAAATTTTGCACCATCTTCGTGTGTTCCACCTTCTATAGTATGGATATTATTAGTAAATGAATAAATATTAGTATTGTATCCATCATTGTATTGGAAGGCTACTTCTATTATGATATCGTCTTCTTTACCTTCAAAATATACAATATCATGTAATCCTGTTTTATTTTTATTTAATAATTGAATATATTCAGATATACCACCTTCATAGTTATATGCTTCTCTTCTTACTTTTTCTTCTCTTTCATCTACTAAAGTAATTCTTAATCCTTTATTTAGGAAAGCTAGTTCTCTTAATCTTTGTTGTAATGTATCAAAGTTATAAACAGTAGTTTCTTTAAAAATTTCAGGATCAGCTTTAAATCTTACTTGAGTTCCATGAACATTTTCATCGCATGAATCAATTATTGTTAAAGCACCAACAGCGTGTCCCCCTTTTTCAAACCTTTGAAAATAAACGTGACCATCTCTATATACTTTAACTTCAAGCCATGTTGATAAGGCATTTACAACTGAGGCACCTACTCCATGTAGTCCACCGGATACTTTATATCCTCCACCACCGAATTTTCCTCCAGCATGTAATATAGTAAAGATTGTTTCGATAGTCGATAAACCTGTTTTGGAATTAATACCTGTTGGCATTCCTCTTCCATCATCTTGAACTGAAATTATATTACCATCTTCAATTGTTACTTGAATGTTTTTACAAAATCCAGCTAAAGCTTCATCAACTGAGTTATCAACAATTTCCCAAACTAAATGATGTAATCCTCTTTCACTAGTTGTACCTATGTACATTCCAGGTCTCTTTCTTACTGCTTCCAAACCTTCAAGAACTTGTATTTCGCTATCGTCATAAGCATCTATTTCATTTTTCATATTTTTCCTCCTTAACAATACCATTCTTTATTTTAAAAATTGTACTACCGTTTTTAATTTTCTTTGATAATTTATTCAATTCAGTCGTAGTTATAAATGTTTGTATATCATCATTTATAAACTCAAGAATATTATTTATTTTCTTTTTATCCAATTCACTAAATAGATCATCTAATATTAAGATTGGTGTTACATTTTTTTTAGCTTCAAATATGTCTATTTCAGCCATTTTTAGGGATATAATTGCATTTTTTTGTTCACCTTCAGAACTAAAGTCTTTCATTATCTTTCCATTTAGTTCAAATATGAAATCATCATGATGAATTCCAATATTGGTTTTTCCTAAAGCCATATCCCTGTCTTTAGTTTTATTATATTCTTTTTGTAATTGTTCTTTAGTCTTATTATTATAATCTGAATTATATAATAATTTTAGTCCTGGTTTTAAGGCAATACTCTGGTAATTTTTTTCAATAAATGGTTGTAATTCATTAATAAAATCCAAACGATATTTATTAATTTCTAAACCCAAATCAATGATTTTATCAGTTAAGATGTCTAAAAAACTAGTAGATATATTACTATTAAAATATAACATTTTTAAATATTGATTCCTTTGTTTAAGAATCCTATTATAGGAAGATAATAATTTTAAATAATCATTACTTAATTGTGATAATTCAATATTAATTAATCTTCTTCTTGTATTTGGTGTATCTTTTATTAGTTTAAGATCTTCTGATGTAAATAATACAATATTTATATTAGATAAGTAATCACTTACCTTAGCAATTTTATTGTTATCAATTTTAACTATTTTACCATCTTTAGTTAGAGTTACTTTGTATTTACTTTTATAATGATCTTTTACTGTTCCTTCAATGTTGGTACAGTCCTCATTATATTTAATAATTACATCTTCTTTTGAACCTCTAAAAGATTTGGTAAAAGCTAAAACGTAGATAGCTTCAATAATATTTGTCTTACCTACTCCATTTTCTCCTATTATAATATTTTTAGATTGATTAAAATTTAATTTTAATGACTGATAATTTCTAAAATTGTTAAGTTTCAAATTTAGAATTTTCATTTTAACCCCCTAAAAATAAGTTCTAACAGTATTTTATACTTTTTAGGTACACTGATACATAAATAAATTATATCATAAAAAAAGGTTTAAAAACACAAAAACATGAGTTTTACTCATATTTTCTTACTATTTTTGATCCTAATCTAGTTGCTCTTAATACTTGGTTATTTAAAATGTTCTTTGATACATCTATTTCAATACTAGTATTATTAATAAATTTTATAATACTTATATTTTTACTATTGTCAAATGTATAATTATCTATATTATTAAGACTTAACCATGAACATTCTTTCAACCTTGGACTAGATGTAGGAAAAAATATTATATTTTCTTTGTCGGCAATACAAATTGGTGCTTTATAAGTATATCCTGTTAATTGCTCAGTTCCCTTTATTCTTCCATCAAAACTACTTCCATGATACATACAATTTCTTTTAATTATATTATTTGGTTTCTTATTTACTATAATAACGTTATTATGTTCATATACTAATGAATTATGAATACCAAATGGTAAAATTGCTAATGTTTTATCTGTAATTATGTAATCTTTCATTTTCTTCTCCTTTCACAATTTAAAATAGCAAATTTAAATTAGAAAAAAAGTCGATAAAAGTCGATAATTGGCGAATAAAAAAAGGATTTTTAAAATCCTCTTAGTATGTTTTAATTGGTAATATTAATTGTATTAATGATTCATCCTTAATATTTTTAATTACTATAGGTTTAGAATCTGTATTCATAAATAATACTACTTCTTCTTCATTAAATGAATTTAAGGCTTCTAGCATATATTTAGCACTGTAGCTTATAGATACTGGTTCAGTTACATTTCTCTTAACTGTAAGCTTATTTTCGGCTTTTCCTGTCTCACTTGAATAAGAACTTACAATTAATTCATTGTTAGATAAATCCATTTTTACAATATTTTTTTCTTTTCCTAGAGTTAATAAAGCTGCTCCATCAATTGTATCATATAGATTTTTTAAATTAGCAGTTACAATATGAGTAAATTCTGTAGGAATAAAGTTTGAAGTATTAGGATACTCTCCATTTAATAAATTTGATTGAAATGCTAAATTCTTGAATTTAAACATTATTTTCTTTGGATATATATGTATTTCTACATTGCTATCATCATCTGATAATATTTTTGATAGTTCATTAATATTATTTCCAGGAACAACGATATTTACTGAATCATCGTATGTTTCCTCCAAATTAATATTCTTTTTAGCTAATCTATAAGAATCTGTTGCTACACATTCTAGACAATTTCCATTAATTTTTATGTTTAATCCTGTTAATAAAGGTCTAGATGGTTGATCAGATATTGCAAATATAGTTTGATTAATCATTTCTTTTAACTTACTAGACTTGATATTGATATGATTTTTACTATCATCAAAGTCTATTTCAGGGTAATCCATACTATTTAAACAGTTCAAACTATAATTACGATAATTATCACTTTCAGAATTTCCTGAATATATTGCTATTTTAAAGTCATCTATTACTTCAAAGTTAATAATATTTGTAGGCATTTTTCTTATAATATCTAATAATATTTTACTAGTAATAATTATTATTCCTTCAGATTCAATGCTTTCTATTTTATCTCTAGGTATTAATGATCTTATAGTTAAGTTAGAATCACTTGCTGTAAGTAATAATCCTTCTTTACCTAGTTCAAATTTAATACCATTTAATATAGGTATTATATTCTTAGCAGATATAGCTCTACTAACATTTGTTAATTCTTCTAATATTGTATTTTTATTAATTGAAAATTTCATTTATATTTCCTTCTTTCTTATTATTCTTTATTTATTATTGGCGTTGAAAATGTTTATAACTTAATATTTATGCACATTATCGTTACTTTCTATATGATTTTATTAATTTTTTTTGTTAATAAATATCATTTTTTCAACATTAACTTATTATTTTTTCTTTAATTTCTTTAATTTGTTTTCTTATATCTTCACTTGTTTTATATTCTTCTTCTATTTTATCACATGAATGAAGTACTGTTGCATGGTCTCGATTGAATTCCAAGCCTATTCTTTGAATTGTTTCATCCGTTGTCATTTTACATATATACATGGCTATTTGCCTTGCATTGTTAATATTTGCTGTCCTTTTTTTACTTTTAAGGGCATCTTCCGTTATATCATAGTATTCAGCTACTGCTTTGATAATCTTTGCTATATTATTGGTTAAATACATAGTACTTGTTAAGATATCTTTTAAAGCATCTTTAGCAAATTCTAGATTAATTCTAGGTGGTTTATATATTGTATAGTAAGCAGTAAGTCTTAAAATTGATGATTCTAGGTGTCTTACATCTGAATCTAAGTTGTTTGCAACGTATTCTAGGACATCATCATCCGTTAGCCTTGATATTTCTTGACCTGCTATTTTATTTTTTAATATATTTAATCTTAATTCATAGTCAGGAGGCATGATATTTACACTTAGTCCCCAGGCAAATCTCGTTCTTAAACGTAATTCTAGGACCTTAAGGTCATCTGGAGATCTATCTGATGATATTATTATTTGTTTATTTAAATCATGTAAGAAATTAAATGTTTCAAAGAACTCACTTTGAGTTTGATTTGCACCACCTAATTGTTGAATATCATCGATTATTAGGACATCTATATTACGATATTTATCTTTAAAATGTTTAACTAAATCTAAATTATCTTCGTTGGCTCCTCGCCTACTTATATCCGTAAAATCGGTAATAAATTGTTCACTTCTTATATATAGAACAGATTTATTACTATTATCTACTATATAATTACCTATGGCATTCATAAGATGTGTTTTTCCTAATCCACTTCTACCATATATAAATAAAGGATTATAGATAGTTCCTGGGTGTTCCGCAACTTGTAGAGCTACTGTTTGCGCTAATCTATTTGAATCCCCTACTACAAAATTATCAAAAGTTAGGTCTTTTTTTAGATTACTATTGGCATTTTTATATTCTAACTCATCAATATTATCTATAGTATCGTCTATATTGTTGATAATTGGGGACTTTTGAACATTATTGTCTTTAATTTCTGATGGTGTAATCACTTCTATTAAATATTCTTTGTTTGTTATGGCTTTTGCAGCCTCTTCCATTAGATCCATGTAATATTCTTTTACATAATCTTTATAATAAGTGGATTCAACTTCTAAAGTAATTGTATCTTCCGTTTTTTCGTGTAATTTGGCGTTTTTAAACCAGGTATTGAATGACATACTGGTCAATTTGTCGCTTATATAACTAATAAATTCGTCCCAAAAAGAATCGTTACTCATCCAATCACCCCGTCCAAGTTTTAACTAATTAAATAATAAATCATAAATGTTGAAAAATAAAGAAAATTAGTATGTTAAAAAGTTTTCCATAAGTTATTAACTAATTTATCAACAAGTTATTGCCTATAATAACGCACTTTGTTAGGGTTTTCAACGTTTTCAACAAATTTTTATTAATTGTTATAAAATTGTCAACAGTAATTATCAACAATTAACGTTGAAAGTGTTCACAAATATAAATATGTACGTATTTACGTTATTTTTAGTTGACTTAAAATGTTCGTTATTATATAATATCGTTACTTGAGATGTGGAGGTGTAACAAATGAAAAGAACTTTTCAACCTAATAATAGAAAAATGGCTAAAAAACATGGTTTCTTTGCACGTAAAAATTCTAAAATTTTAAAATCAAGAAGAGCAAAAGGACGTAAGGTACTTTGCAAATAAAATAGCCACATATGTGGTTTTTTTAATAGATTTTTATGGAGGATTCATGAAAAAATATGAAATTGTTAAAGAACATTCTGATTTTGATAATGTAATTAACAAGGGTAAATCATATAAATGTAAGAGCTATTATATATATTATAAGGATAATGGTTTAGATAATTCACGTTTTGGTTTAGCTGTTAGTAAAAAAATAGGGCATGCTTTTCTTAGAAATAGGATTAAGAGACAACTTAGGATGATTATTGGTAATAATAAAAATGTATTTCAAAAAGGTATGGATTATATTATAATAGTTAGGAAACACGTGTTAGACATTGATTATAACGAAATGCAAGATGAATTAATAAGTGTTGTTAAGAATGGGTGAATTAATGAAAAATAAAATAAAAAAGGTCATCTTATTGTTACTTGTAGTATTTACTTTAACTGGTTGTACAAAGACTTTAACAGATGATAATAATGTAAAAATTACAAATGATGAAACTGGACAGGCTTTAACAAGTAATATTTTATGCTTACCTGAGGATGATTATTTATATTCTTTATACCAACAAAATGAGAGTAGGTTAGATGTTAATTTAGCTGATTTAACTACTTGTGAAAATATGAAGGTATATGATTCTAATAATTATAATGATTTATGGGTTCAAATATTTGTAAGACCTCTTGCTTGGTTAATTATTAAATTAGGTTTGTTTGTTGGTAATTATGGTATATCTGTTATGATAATAGGAATTTTAATAAGATTAATATTATTACCTTTCTCAATTAAGTCTACTAGACAACAAGAGAATATGACTAAAGCTCAACCTAAGTTAGAAAAAATTGAAAAGAAATATGCAAATATGGCTGATCAAGAAGCTATGATGAAGAAGAGTCAGGAAACATTAGCTGTATATAAGGAATATAATATTAATCCTATGAGTAGTTGTGTTCTTGCATTTATTCAGTTGCCTTTATTCTTTGCGTTCCTAGAAGCAATTAATAGGGTACCAGCAATATTTGAAAATAACTTATGGAAATTTCAATTAGGAACAACTCCTTTATTTGGAATTACTCATGGTAATTATTATTATGTTATATTAATTGTCTTAATTGTTTTATTTACAGTTTTAACATTTATGTCTAGCATGAATATGCCAACTGCATCTTCAGAACAAGCTAAACAAACTAAGTTTATGATGATATTTATGATGGTGTTCATTGGAATCGCGTCTTTCCAATTACCATCAGCTATAGCATTATATTGGGTAGTTACTAATGCATTTAGTGTTATCCAAACATATATTGTTAAGAAAGTAGGTAAGTAATATGAAGGAAAATGTATTTGAAGGAAAAGATAAAGAAGAGGTTTTAACTAATGGATTACAAGAATTAGGAAAAACTAAAGATGATGTTCTTTATTATGTCACTACTGATAAAGTAGGATTGTTAAAGAGAGAAGTTACAAAGGTTCATATTGTTGAATTAACTGATGTTGTAACTTTTGTAAAAGATTATCTTACTAGTTTAACTAAGGATATGGGATTAGAGGTTACTTTTGAAACTAAGATTAGAGAAGGTCAAATTACTATTAGAATGTATTCTAATAATAATAATATTCTAATTGGTCATAATGGAAAAACGCTTCAAGCTTTAACTACAATTGTTAAGCAAGTTGTTTTCAATAAGATACATACATATCCTTATATCTTATTAGATGTTGAAGATTACAAAGAAAAGCAAGAAAAGTACCTAATAAGACTTGCTAAGAATATTGCAAGAGAAGTTAGTGAAACTAAGAATCCTGTAAGTATGGAGAATATGAATTCTTATGAAAGAAGAATAGTTCATAATACTTTAGGTGAAGATACAAGAGTTTATACATCAAGTGAAGGTGAAGAACCCAATAGACATGTTGTTGTATACCCAAAAGAGAGTTAATCTCTTTTTTTATATACTAAAATAATTTTGTGCTATAATACTTGTGCAAAAGGGGTGAATACCATGAATGAAAATATATGTGCAATATCAACAGCTTTAGGAGTAGGGGCAATATCAATTGTTAGATGTTCTGGTCCGGATGTTATTTCGATAGTAAATAATATCTTTAAAGGAAAAGATTTAAATAAGGTTGATAGTCATACTATTACATATGGACATATTATTGATAATAATGAAGTTATTGATGAGGTTTTAGTTACAGTTATGCGTGCTCCTAAAACATTTACCAAAGAAGATGTTGTGGAAATTAATTCTCATGGTGGTATCTCAACTACTAATAAGGTACTTGAATTATTAATTGAACATGGTTGTAGACTTGCAGATCCTGGTGAATTTAGTAAGAAAGCATTCTTAAATGGAAGAATAGATTTAGTTGAAGCTCAAGGTATAAATGATTTGATATTATCTGAAAGTGAAGAAGCTAGACGTTATGCGATGAATAGGGTAGAAGGTAATATGTCTAAACTTATAAATCGTGATCGTAAAGAATTAATTAAGTTACAGTCTGAATTAGAGGTTGAGTTTGATTATCCTGATGAAGTAGATTCTCCAGAAATGACAAATGATCGATTATTGGATTCATTAGATATGATTAAGGATCATTTAGAAGAATTACTTAAGAATTCAAAAGAAGGGTCTATTTTAAAAAGTGGAATAGATGTTGCCATTATAGGTAAACCTAATGTTGGTAAGAGTAGTATTTTAAATCATTTGTTAAATGAGAATAAAGCTATTGTTACTAATATTGCAGGTACAACTCGAGATATTGTTGAGGGAAGTATAACTCTTGGTGGTGTTAAGGTTAATTTAATTGATACGGCGGGTATTAGAAATACATCTGATGTTGTTGAAAAAATTGGTGTAGATAAGAGTAAAGAAGTACTTAATAAATGTAATTTAGCTATTTTTGTATTGGATAATTCAACTAATTTAACTGAGGAAGAAATAAATATTATAAATTCGACTAATAATGTTGAAAAAATAGTATTTATCAACAAGATTGATTTAGATTCTAAATTAGATATCAGTAAATTGGATTGTAAGAATATAATAAAGGGTACAACTTTAAAAGAAGATGGATTAAGTGATTTAAAGAATAAAATTATTGAATTATTTAATTTAAATAAAATTAATGGAAATAATTATAACTTTTTATCTAGTGCTAATGATATAGCTTTAGTAAAGAAATCATTAGATTCGATTATAAGTGCTATAGATGATGTTAATAGTATGATTCCTTATGAAATGGTTGCTGTTGATATTAAGGATGCCTATGATTATTTAGGTGAAATAATTGGTAGTACATATAAAGAAGACGTAATTGATGAAATGTTTAAGAATTTTTGTGTAGGAAAGTAGGTGGAAGTATGAAATATGATGTTATTGTTGTTGGTGGAGGACATGCTGGATGTGAAGCTGCAAATGCATCTGCTAAACAGGGTTTAAAGGTAATGCTTATTACTTCTGATTTGAATAATATAGCAGATATGCCATGTAATCCTTCTATTGGTGGAACAGCTAAGGGTATTGTTGTTCGTGAAATAGATGCTTTAGGTGGTTTGATGGGACGTGTTGCAGATGTTTCTCATCTTCAAATAAAGATGTTAAATTCTAGTAAGGGTCCTGCAGTTAAATCATTAAGAGCTCAAGGTGATAAGGTAACTTATCCTAAAAATATGAAGAAAGAATTAATGAGTATAAAGACCTTAGATATTGTTGAAGGTATGGTTGAGGATTTAATTGTTGAAGATAAGACTATTAAGGGTATTGTTACTGGAGATGGTAAAACTTATTATTGTACATGTTTAGTACTTACAACTGGTACTTATTTAAAGAGTAAAATTCTTGTTGGATCTACACATAAGTTTGAAGGGCCTCATGGTCAAACATCATCAAAGTTTTTGTCTGATAAGTTAAGAGACTTAGGTTTTGATATTCTAAGACTTAAAACTGGTACTCCTCAAAGAATAGATCCTGATTCAGTTGATTATTCTAAATTAAAACCTGAATATGGAGATAAGACTCCATGGACTTTTTCATTTGATTTAGAGCCTCAGTATGACGTTGATAAGCAAAGATGTTGTTATTTAGTTTATACTAATGAAACTACACATAAGATTATTAGAGATAATTTAAGTAAGAGTGCAATGTATGGTGGATATGCTGAAGGTATAGGACCTAGATATTGTCCTTCTATAGAAGATAAAGTTGTTAGATTTGCTAGCAAAGATAGACATCAATTATTTCTAGAACCTGAAAGTGATTTTTATCCTGACTTGTATTTACAAGGATTTTCTACATCTATGCCTACCGATGTTCAGGAATTAATGGTTCATTCTTTAGTTGGATTGGAACATGCTAAAATATTAAAATATGCTTATGCTATTGAATATGATGCTATAAATCCATTACAAATGATGCCATCTGAAGAGTCAAAGGTTATTCATAATTTATTTACTGCTGGTCAAATAAATGGTACTTCTGGATATGAAGAAGCTGCTGGACAAGGTGTTATTGCGGGAATTAATGCCGGTTTAAAGTGTCGTGGCATGGAACCATTAATATTAGGACGTAATGAGTCTTACATTGGCGTATTGCTTGATGATTTGGTAACTAAAGGTACTAAAGAACCATATAGATTATTAACTTCTCGTGCAGAATATAGACTTATATTACGTCATGATAATGCTGATTTAAGACTTAGAGAATATGGCTATAAAGTTGGCATTATCTCAGAAGAACAACATGATAGATTACTTAAGAAGGAAGAAGATATTAAATCTTTAATTAATGATTTAAATAATATTAAATTACATCCAAGTGATATTTCTAATGCTATAAAAGATGTAGTAGGAGAAATAGATAAAGGATATACTTTATATGAATTATTAAAGAGACCTGAAATAACTATTGATATGTTAAAGGAATATATTACGAATTCTTATAGTGATGAAGTATATAATGTTGTAGAGATTCAAGTTAAATATGAAGGATATATTGCTAAAACTAATAGAGAAGTAGAAAAAATGATGAAATTAGAAAGCAAGAAGATTCCATTAGATATTGATTATGATAAGGTTTTAAATATTGCTAGTGAAGCTCGTCAAAAGTTAAAATTAGTTAAACCTTTAACAATTGCTCAAGCAAGTCGTATATCTGGAGTTAATCCTGCTGATATTGCTGTTTTATCTGTATATTTAAAAAAGGAATATAGTAAGAATAATGAATAAGGAAGATTTTATAAAAGAGTTAGCTAAATTAAATATTAAGTTAAGTGATGAGCAACTTAATAAATTAGAAAATTACGCTAATTTCTTAATTGAATATAATAAACATACTAATTTAACAACAATTACGGATATTAATGATATATATTTAAAACATTTTTATGATTCTTTAACTATTGTAAAAGCTACTGATTTTACTAGGGTAAATACGTTAATTGATGTTGGTAGTGGTGCAGGCTTTCCGGGATTAGTTATTAAAATAGTATTTCCAAATATAAATGTAACTTTATTAGATTCTAATAATAAAAAGATTACATTCTTAAATGAGGTTATTAGTTTATTAAAGTTAGAAAATATTAAGACTGTTAATTCAAGAAGTGAAGATTATGCTTTAAAACACTTAGATGAATTTGATGTTGTTACAGCTCGTGCTGTTACGGATTTACAAGGGTTAACTGAAATTTGTTTACCTATGGTTAAAGTTGGTGGTCTATTTATTCCTTTAAAGGGAAATGTTGATGAGGAATTAAAGTATTCTTATAATATAATTAATAAATTAAATGGTAGTTTGGTTAATAACATTGATTTAACATTACCTGATGATGTTTCTAAGCGTAGTATATTGGTTATTAAAAAAAATAGTAAGACACCTAGTGGATATCCAAGATCTTATAGTAAAATCAAAAATGACATTGAAAAAAGGTCTAAAATAAAGTAAGATTAATATAGAATAAGAAGAGGGGATAAAACCATGAAAATGGAAGCTCAAATTAGGTTAGTAAATGTTGAAGATATTATACCTAATAGGTTTCAACCACGTTTAGAGTTTGATCAAGATGCTTTAAAAGAATTGGCTGAGTCTATTAGAGTTCATGGTATTATTCAACCTTTAGTATTAAGACGTGTAAGTAATAAATTTGAAATAATTGCAGGTGAAAGAAGATATAAGGCTTCACAAATGGTGGGACTTACTCAAGTTCCTGCTATTATATGTGCTTTAGATGATAATGAATCAGCTGAAGTTGCAATTATTGAAAATACTCATAGAAGAGATTTATCAGCTATTGAAGAAGCAACGTCATATAAGAAATTATTAGATAGACATTATTTAACTCAAGAACAGTTAGCTCAAAGGTTGGGTACATCTCAATCAACAATTGCTAATAAAATTCGTTTATTACAATTGGATGAAAGTGTTCAAGATGCTTTATTAAAAAATAAGATAAGTGAAAGACATGCTAGGTCTTTACTTAGAGTTACGGATAAATTCAAACAAGTTGATTTGTTAAATAAAACTATTTCGGAAAAGTGGCCAGTTAAAAAACTAGATGAAGAAATAGATAAAGTAGTTGGAAGCTATAATAATAGTGCCTCAACTGGTGGTATAAATATTACTGATAATGGTGATATTCAAACAACTGGCGTTGATATAGGTGCAAATGAAAATACTGAATTATATCAGTATCATAGTAAGATTAATGATGACAATACTAAAAAATCATTATTCTTTAATAACCTTGAAGATGCTCCAGTTACGATGGATCCTACTTTAAACTTTGGTTTTAATCCATTTCAAACATCAAAACTTAATGAGGAATCAACAGGGATTTTAGATCTTGAAGATGAAGAAGAAAGTATTGATGAAATAGATAAGACTGATAATAAAGACGATAAGGATAAAGTTAAAGAAGTCATTAAGGAAAAAGAATATAAAACTACTGAAGATTTAATTAATGGTATTAAAGATATGATAAATAATGCTCAATTAAATAATGTAGATTTTAAAAGTGAAGAATTTGATTTTGATAAAGTATATCAGTTTGTTATTAAAGTTAGTAAAGAAGATAAGAAAGAGGAATAGTAATTCTCTTTTTTTGTGGTATACTAGCGCAGAAAGAGGTTATATGGAAAAATTAATGTTTCAATTATATAGTAATAATAATAAAACAATTGATTTAGAATGTAATTATGTTATTAAGGATAATATATATAAATTTAAGATTGATGAAAATATATATCTATTTGATAATAACAAACATATTCTAACTAAGAAAATGGTTGATGGATTGCTTAGAATAAATATGCATGATTCTAATATGATATATACTTTAGGTACTAATGGAAAAGATTATATATTGTCATTAAACGATTCTAAATTATTATTAAATGATAAAAGTTTAGAATATTATTATTCAATACCTGATAATGGAATTAATAATAAAATTATAATAAAATGGGATTATTAATTTTTTTGTATTGACTTATCAATTTGTTATGCTAAAATTATTGTTGTTTTAAATATATGAAGTACTAATCGTACTTGGGAGGATAATTTAAATGGCTAAAGAAAAGTTTACTATTAAAGAATTAGAGAGCATGTCCTATACAGATATTGCTAATTATGTTCTTGAACAAGCTGGTAAAAAAATGACAACTAAGGATTTGTTCTTGAAAGTTATTGAATTACGTGGGGATGATCCTGCTAAAATATTTGAAAGTAGAATCGGAGATTTCTTCGGTTTAATATCTGCTGATAAAAGATTTATCATGTTAGATAAGGGATTTTGGGATTTAAGAGTTAATCATAAACATCAAGTTGTTAAAATTGAAGAAGACGATGATGATGATGAAATAGTTATTGATGAAGAAGAATTAGAAGATAAAGATGATGAATCTAATTTTGATGATGTAGATGAAGTTGATGATGCTGATGACGAAGATGATGATCTTAAGGATTTAGTTATTATTGATGATTCAGAGGATGAAGCTAATCAAGATTTATAGCCCAATTTCTAGATAATAGAAAATAATGAGGTATAGATATGATAGAAAGATTAGATATAATAGAAAATAGATATAATGAATTAGTTAGTGAATTAAGTAAACCTGAAGTGTTGAATGATTACACTAATATGACTAAATTAGCTAAAGAAAAAGCTGATTTGGAAAATGTTGTTAATAAATATAAAGAATATAAAAATGTTGAACAAGAAATTACGGATTTAAAGGAATTAGTTAATGATCCAGAGATGCATGAATATGCGGAAGAAGAATTATCTAAGAATGAAGATTTATTAGATAAGATTAATAAAGAGCTAGAGATATTATTAATTCCTAAAGATGAAAATGATAATAAGAATATTATTGTTGAAATTCGTGGAGCTGCTGGTGGAGATGAAGCTAATATCTTTGCAGGAGATTTATTTAGAATGTATAGTCATTATGCTGATAAACAAGGATGGAAAATCGAAATTGATGAAGCTGATGAAGGTACATCTGGTGGATATTCTCAAATAGTTTTTGCAGTTAAAGGTGAGGGTGTTTATTCTAAGTTAAAATATGAATCTGGAGCTCATAGAGTTCAAAGAGTACCAGTTACAGAATCTAATGGTAGAATTCAAACATCTACTGCTACTGTGGCTGTTATGCCTGAAGCTGATGAATTGGATGCTAATATTAATATGGATGATGTAAGAATTGATATTACTCGTGCATCAGGTAATGGTGGACAAGGTGTTAATACAACGGATTCAGCTGTAAGACTTACACATATACCAACTGGTATTGTTGTTTATGCTCAAACAGAGAGATCTCAAATAAAGAATAAAGAAATAGCATTTAAGATATTAGCTACAAGACTTTATGATTTGAGATTAAGAGAAAAAGAAGAAAAAGAGGGAGCATTAAGACGTTCTAAGATTGGTACTGGTGATAGAGCTGAAAAGATTAGAACTTATAATTATCCTCAAAATAGAGTAACAGACCATCGTATTGGTTTTTCGGTAATGAATCTTGATAAAGTTATGAATGGTGATTTAGATCCAATTATTGATGCATTAATTACTGAGGATACTAAGAGAAAATTAGCTGATGAACAAAATTAATATTAATAATAATGATTTAAAGTTATTAAATGATATGTATGGAAATTCTTTAGATGAAGAATTAGCTAAATATGATGATAATTATCCCGTTCAATATATTATTGGATATGTTGATTTTTATGGATATAAAATAAATGTTAATAAAAATGTTTTAATTCCTAGATTTGAAACTGAAGGGTTAGTAGAGAAAACAGATAAATTGTTAAATAGATATAATTTAACTAATACTAATGCTTTAGATATTGGAACTGGTTCTGGGTGCATTTCGATTGTTTTAAAACATTTAAATCCTAATTTAGGTATAGATGCTTTAGATATATCAAATGATGCTTTAAAAGTGGCTAAAAACAATGCTATAGAGAATAATGTGGATATTAATTTCATTAATAAAGATATTAGAGAATTTACTAGTAATAAAAAATATGGATTAGTAATTAGTAATCCTCCATATGTAGATTATGATGAAGATGTTGATGTTAAAACTAAATATGAACCTCAGAATGCTATATTTGCTGACAATAATGGGTTATATTATTACGATTATATTCTTAATAATATTAGTAAGATGTTAGATGATAAGTTCATTCTGGCTTTTGAAATTGGATATAATCAAGGGGATTATTTAAAAGAGTTGGCTAGTAAGATATTTATTGATTCTAATATAATAGTTGAACAAGATCTTTATGGTAGGCAACGTTATTTATTTATAATAAGAGCTTAGGCTCTTTTTTTAGTAAAATGAAAGTATAGACTAAATTAATTTTGTTGAAACTTCTTGTTGATGTTATATACTTAAGTTACTAGGAGGATGATTTATGAAAAAATTAATCATTCATGGTGGTCATGAAATATCTGGTCACTTACATATTTCAGGTGCAAAGAATAGTGTAGTATCATTAATTCCAGCTACAATGTTAAATAATGATGTAAATGTTATTACTAATGTTCCTGATATTTCAGATGTTAGAATTTTAATTGAAATTATGGAAGCTTTAGGTTCTAAGGTGGAATTTAAGAATGAGGTATTAACTATTGATAATACTAATGTAAGACAAGGAGCTATTTCAGATGATTACTCTTCTAAGTTAAGAGCATCCTATTATTTTATGGGTTCTATGTTAGCAAAATATAATAATATAGAAATATCTAATCCAGGTGGTTGTATTATTGGTAGTAGACCAATTGATATACATTTGCATGCATTCAAAAGAATGGGAGTAAATATTAATGAGCATGATGGTCATTTTAAGATGACTACTAAGGGGCTTAAAGGTATAAGATTATTCTTTGACTTTCCTTCTGTTGGAGCAACAGCCAATATTATGATTGCTTCAACTTTAGCTGAAGGAACAACAACAATTTTAAATGCTGCCAAAGAACCTGAAATTGCTAATTTAGCAGATTTCTTAATTTCAATGGGTGCAAATATTACGGGTGCTGGAAGTGATACCATTATTATTAAAGGTGTAAAATCACTTCATGGTGGATCAGTTAAGATTATTCCTGATAGAATTGAAGCTGGTACATATGCTATTATTGGTGCTTTATTAGGTAAGAACTTTACGATTGATGGTATTGTTGAAAAGCATATTGAGAGTTTACTTTGTAAACTTGAAGAAGCTGGAGTTGAATATAAAATCGAAGGTGATTCTTTGCATATAAATAAATGTAAAAAGTTACATCATGTAAATGTAAAAACATGTGTTTATCCTGGATTCCCTACGGATTTGGGACAACCAATGTCAGCTTTATTAACTCAATGTGAAGGTGAATCAATTTTTGAAGAAACAATATATGAAAATAGACTTAGACATGTTCCTCATTTAAATGCTATGGGTGCCAATATCACGGCTTTTGAGAAGAAGGCTATAATATTAGGACCAACTCCATTAACTGGCAAAAGTGTTAGAGCTACTGATTTAAGAGCTGGAGCATCAATGCTAGTTGCCGGAATGATTGCTTCTGGTGAAACGAATGTGTCAAATGTTGAACATTTATTAAGAGGATATGAGAAAATTGTAGAAAAACTTAATAAAGTTGGTGCCGATATCGAATTAGTCGATGTTGATTAAGAAATTACTTGCTTTTTAATGTAAGTTTGTTATATACTAATCAAGTAATTAATTTCTATGACATGAATTTGTCATGGCGGAAGGAGAATTTTGAATGAAAAAGAATTTACATCCAGAAACAGTCTTATGTACATTTAAATGTGCATGCGGCGCTACTTTCCAAGCATATAGTAATAAGGAGGAACAAGACATTGAAGTTTGTTCTGAATGTCATCCTTTCTATACTGGTGCTCAAGGTAAGAAGAAGAAAACAGGAAGTATTGAAAAGTTTAATAAAAAATATAATCTTGAAGATAAGTAACATTAGTTACTTATTTTTTTGTAAACAACTAATTATAAAAAATAGTTAGTATTGTTCATTATGTTATAATATCAGTATAAGAGGTAGTATATATGGGTAAAGTAAAGTATATGATAGCAAGAATTGCTAAAATGGATTATGGTAATATGTTTAAAACCATAGATAAAGTTGCAAGTATTAATCATAAAAATAAAGTTGGTATTTTTTTTGATGTAGTCTCTTGTGGTTTGAAATATGGTGCTGGTTATATAGATTACTATCAATTTCAAATGTATAAGATGAATAAAGACGAAAGAAAAACTATTATTACTAGAGGAATAAATAATTCGATAATGAAGAAGTATAATGATCCATCTGCTATTAATAAGTTTGAAGACAAAGCTTTATTTAATAAATTGTTTAATAAATACTTAAATAGAGATTGGATATATTTAAACGATGCATCAGTTGAAGAATTTGCTAAGTTTTTGGAAGGTAAAGAGTTTGTTATTGTTAAACCTTTAGATTTATCATGTGGCAAGGGTGTTGAAAAACTCAGAGTTGTAAACAAAAATCCTGAAGAACTATATAAACAATTAAAGGCTTCTTCTCAAACTTTGGTAGAAGAAGTTGCTAAGCAAAATAAAGTTATAAATGATATATATCCTAATTCAGTTAATACTTTAAGAGTGGTTACTTTAAATTCAATTGTTGTTACTGCTTATTTAAGAATTGGAAATCATGGTAATGTTGTTGATAATTTTAATCATGGTGGTATGGTTACAGCAATTGATGTTGATACTGGTATGATTAATTATCCTGCAATTGATAAAGAAACTAATGTTTATGAAGTACATCCTATGACTGGGAAAAAGATTGTTGGTGTTCAAATACCAATGTGGGATGATGTTAAAAAACTTTGTGTAGAAGCTTGTGATGTTGTTCCTGAAGTTGGATATATTGCCTGGGATGTTTGTTTAGGTGAAAATAAACCATGTTTAATTGAAGGAAATGATTTCCCAGGACACGATTTATATCAATTACCTGTACATAGAACTGGTAACTGTGGATTATTACCAAGATTTGAAAAAGCAATGAAAGAAGGAAAAATATGAGAATAGCTATTGCTACCGACCATAATGGCGTAGAACAAAAGAAAGAATTAATTAAATATTTAGAGGGATTGGATTATAAGATTGTGGATTTGAGTCCTAACAATACTCCAGTTGATGATTATCCTGATTATGCAAAAAAGGTTTGTGATTATGTCGTAAATAATGAGGCTGATTATGGAATACTTATGTGTGGAACAGGGATTGGTATGTCGATTGCAGCCAATAAAGTTCATGGTATAAGAGCCGCTAAAGTATCTAATACAAATGAAGCTTTTTTAACTAGAAATGATAATGATGCTAATGTCTTAACCATGAGTTATAGAGAGCCATTAGAAGACATAAAAAATATCTCTAAAGTTTTTTTAGAGACACCATATTCTAATGAAGAAAGACATACAAGAAGAATTAAGAAAGTAATGGAGATGGACAATGAATATTAATCTTATTGTCTACACAATTACTCTTTTTTGTTCAGTTTTTGCTGTATCAGGAATTAATTTTGAAAAGATTATAAAATTAGGTAGTATTTGGGAAGTAAGATTTTTAGTTACATTAATAATCTTATCTTTAACTTATTTATCTGGAACACTAATTATTAGTGTATTTAATACTTTATAAAACAAAAGAAGCTGTCCCCCTGAGAACAGCTTCAAAGAATAAAAAGGGGTTGGCTAGTGTGATACTAGCACCAATTCGCCTGTAAGTGAATTGGTACTTAATATACTACTCATAAAGGGGTTGATTGTCAACACTTTTTAAATAATTTGAATTTAAAAATGGAGGGAATATGGAACTGGTTGATATAAAGGGGATTGGACCTAAATCTAAAGATAGTTTAAATAAATTAAATATATATGATGTAGATTCTTTGGTTAGATATTATCCTTTTAGATATAATGTTTATCATCCTATAGATATTAGGATTGTAGATACAGAAGATGTTATTGTTGTTAATGCTAAAATAGTTAGTAAGCCAGCTTTATTTTATTTTAATAGAACGTTTAATTCTATGACATTTAATGCTGAATGTAATGATATTATTGTTAAAGTTAAAATATTTAATCGAGGTTATTTGTCTAAATTATTATTTGTTAATAAATATATATGTTTAATTGGTAAATATGATAAAGTTCATAATATATTTAATGCTAGTGATATTAAACTGTATAATATAAATGGGGAAGAAATTGAACCTGTTTATCATGTTGTATCAGGTATTAAGAGATCGTTTTTAAGTAAATGTATAAGCAATGCTTTAACTGTTTATGATGTTAAAGATATTGTTCCGCAGTTTATTATTAATAAATACCATCTGATGGGTGAAAATGAAGCTGTTAGGTATATTCATATGCCTAAAGATATAAATAGTCTTAAACAGGCTAAGATAAAGCTTAAATACGAAGAATTATTTTTGTTTATGTTTAAAATTAATTTATTAAAGTTTAAGAATCAAGTATTTTCTAGATTTGATATTAAGAATGTTGATGATAAATATCTTGGTGATATTACATCTAAACTTAAGTTTAAATTAACTGGTGATCAAGAAAAGGCTGTTAATAATATAATTGATGATTTTAGAAGTAATAAGAGAATGAATAGATTAATACTTGGTGATGTAGGATCTGGGAAGACAATTGTAAGTTTTATTGCTATTATATTGAATTTTAAATGTGGATATCAAAGTGCATTACTTGCTCCAACTGAAGTTCTTGCAAGACAACATTATGATAATTTTATTAATGAATTTGGTGGATATGGATTAAAAACTGCTTTGTTGGTTGGCTCATTATCTAAGAAAGAAAAAGAAGATATTAAACTTAGACTTAAAAATGGTGATATAGATTTACTTGTTGGAACTCATGCTATGTTAGAAGATGATGTGGAATTTTTAAACATTGGCCTTGTTGTAACAGATGAGCAACACCGATTTGGTGTTAATCAAAGGAAGGCTTTACAAAATAAAGGGAATTCTGTTGATGTATTATATATGTCTGCTACACCAATTCCTAGAACTTATGCTTTAACAATATATGGAGATATGGATATTTCTATGATTAGAGAAAAGCCAAGTGGAAGAAAAGATATTAAGACAAATGTTTATAAGTTTAAAGATATGAACATAATTTCTTCCTCTATAGAAGATGAAATAAAAGCAGGACATCAAGTTTATGTTGTAGCTCCATTAATTGAGTCGGAAGATGAAACTGAATTAAGTGATTTAAAACAGGTTAAGAAGACATTAGAAGATAATTTTAAAGATGATTATAGAATAAGTATTCTTCATGGAAAGATGAAGGATGATGCTAAGAATAAGACTTTAAATGATTTTAAAGAAGGTAAAGTAGATATTTTAATTTCTACAACCGTGATTGAAGTTGGTATTGATGTTAAAAATGCTACGATGATGTGTATATTTAATGCTGAAAGATTTGGACTTGCTACACTTCATCAGTTAAGAGGAAGAGTAGGAAGAAATGACTTACAGTCTAAATGTATTTTAGTATCTGATAAGGAGACTGATAGATTACATGTGTTGGAAGAATCTAATGATGGATTCTATATTTCTGAGAAAGATTTTGAACTAAGGGGATCTGGTGATCTATTTGGTATAAAACAATCTGGAGATATGAATTTTAAAATAGCCGACATTAGAAAAGACTTTAAAATACTTACTCAATGTAAGATAGATACAGAAGAATTTATTAAAGATAATATCGAAAATGATTTTAGAGATTACCCTTATTATAAAGAATTAGTTGAGAAACTAATGGACAATAATTAATATTTATAATTGACAAAGAAGTTCATATTTTGTAATATTAATCTAGCAAGATAACAAAATATCTTGCCGATAAACTCTAACGATTTTAATTTGTTAGGGTATATCAACCAAAACCCCCTGAAGAGAGCCATATGGCTCTCGTTTTTTTGTATATAATTCTATTTTTTTATTATGTGAATAAAGTGCTATAAGAGTTTTTAAATATTGATGTTTATGAATTTTATAGATACAATATTTAATATACATAAGATTAGATGAGGATAACTATAATGAATTATGAAACAATTTCAATAAGAGAAGTAATAAAATTAATTAATGAAAAAAGAATGTATTTACCGGAAATACAAAGAGGGTATGTTTGGAAGGAAAAACAAGTTGAAAAATTATTTGAATCAATATTTGTTGGTTATCCAATAGGTTCATTATTATTTTGGAAAACAAATAAGAGAGATATTAATAGCAATGGTCTTATTTTGTATGATTTTATTAAGGACTATCACGAGAGAGATGATAAGGATAATAAAAAAGCATCCGCTATTGCATCTGATTTTCCTGATTATTTTATAGTTTTAGATGGCCAACAACGATTATCTGCATTATTTATTGGTTTGCAAGGATCTGTTGCTTATAAACTACCATATTTATGGTGGAGTTCCAACGATGCTTTTCCACAAAAAAAGTTATTTTTTAATCTTGATTCTAAAAGCCTTCAATTAGATGAAGATGATGATGATGAAAAAATTCCTATATTTAAGTTTTTTGAGATTGATAAAACAACTCCAGATAATAATTGGTTCTTAGTCTCAGATATTTTAAAGTTTGAGCAACTTAGTGACATAATAGAGTATGCAACTGAGAACAATTTGAGTAAGGATAGAATTAATAACTTATCAAAATTTTGGAATAATATAAATTTAAAAAATCCTCCTATAATTCATTATTTAACTATAGAAGGTGCTAACTATGATGATGTTTTAAATATATTTGTACGTCTAAATTCAAGTGGTACTCCTTTATCAAAACCTGATTTACTGTTTTCAACTATGTTACTTGATTGGAATGGTGGAAGAGAGGTTATAGAAAAATTTATTAAAAAAATAAATAATAAGGGTTCCAAATTTGATTTTACAAAAGACTTTATAATGAGAACTTGTCTTGTTTTATCTGGAGCCTCTGTTAGCATGAAGGTGGAGTCTTTTAAAAAAGAAAAAATATCATATATAAAGAACAATTTTTTTAGTATTTCTAAAGCTATTGAAGATGCTGTTGATTCACTTGTTGACTTAGGTTATTCAAATGACAATATGCTATCTTACAATGCTTTGATTCCTTACATTTATTATTTGTATAGGGGTGGATCATCAAAAGGAAACAGTGTTAATGGATTAAGAACTTATTTGGCAATTTCTTTTTTAAAGAATATTTATGGTGTAGCATCAAATTCTGCTTTATCTAATACAAGAAATGCTATTGATAAATATAATTGCAAAAAATTTGGATTTGATATTTCGATATTCGATAATGTTCATTTAGTTGGTGATAGAGAATTTAAAGTAACTAAAGATGATATAGATTCTTATATGGATAAAGAAAAAGGATTGTATACTTTTTACATATTAACTTTATTATATCCAAATTTAAAATTGGGACAAATTAAGTTTCATCAAGACCATGTTCATCCATATATTTCTTTTGATGAATTAGATAGTAAAAAATTGACTAATGAGCAAATTGAAAAATGGAAAAGAATGAGAAATACTTTGCCTAACTTACAATTACTTGAAGGGTCAGACAACGAATCTAAAAATAGAGAATCTTTAACAGAATGGGTAAAAGCGGGAAACGTTGTTGAATATAGTGATAATAAAGAATCTACCGATTTATATAATTTTGAAAATTATTATAATGCTAGAAAGGAAAAAATTATAAATAAATTATTGAAAATTTTTAGTTTAAAATGATTAGAAAAAATTAAAAGAGATCATATGATCTCTTATTTTTTTAATTCATCAAACATTAATGCAACTGTTGGACTGTTTTTAGTTAATTTCTTTATTGATAAATCATCTGCTTTATTATTTGCTAATCTCAAATTATTATCGGCTTTAGTTAAATCTTCTTTTATTTTATTTAAGTGATCTATTGATTTATCTATTTCTTCTATAGCTTTACTAAAGCTATCACTTGCTAATTTATAATTTCTTGAGAATCCTTCTTTGAAGGTATTTATATTATCTTCAAAATGACTTATATCAATATTTTGATTCTTTTCAATTAACAATTGCTTCTTATATTGAATACTATTCTTGGCTGCATTAACTAGTAAGGTAATTATTGGTATAAAGAATTGAGGTCTAATAACAAACATCTTAGGATATTTATATGATACATCTACAATTCCTTGATTGTATAATTCTGAATCAGATTCTAGGGTTGTTACTAGTATTGCATACTCGCATGACTTTTCATTTCTATCTTTATCTAGTTCTTTGAAGAAATCTTCATTTTTGTGTTTAGTGCTAGTTAAATCAGCTTCATTTTTCATTTCAAACATTATTGAGATATATTCAATACCATCTTCTGTATCTCTAAATATGAAGTCCCCTTTAGATCCTGTTTTAGCATCATTATCTTTTTCAAAATAAGAATTTGGCCAAATAGGTCTTAATGTCATATTATAAGAATTACTACAATGTTGTTCTAGGGTTTCACCAAGCATCTTTGTAGACATTCTTGTTTTTAAATCTTTATAATAATCTATTTGTTCGTCTTTTACTTTTAACTTATTATCATAGTCAGTTTTAATACTTTGAACTTTTAGTTCTGATTCTTTACTATCTAAGGCAATAGTATTAGATAGTTCTTGAATCTTAGCATCTTTTTCATTTATTTTATCTTTAAATTCATTTATAGAATTTTGAATTGCTAGAGCTTTTTCATTTTCAAAACCTGATATTTTATTTTGTAATTCATTAATAGTTTTAGTTAATTCTTTTTCTTTTTCATTTAATGCTTTAGTAACTTCTAATTCGTTTTCTGTTTCTTTAGTTTTAAGTTTTGATTCTAATTCTAAGTTGGCTTTTTCTTTAATTTTTATTTGTTCTTCGAATGATTCTTTTTGTTTATCTAATTCTTCTTTTATTTTAATTTCTAATTTTGAATTATATAATTCATCTCTTTTTTTAATTTCTTCTTCAAATTGATGGTCTCTTACTTGTTTAACGATATTTTCATATTGAGTTTCATCAATTGTGAATGTTTTTCCACAGTGGGGACATTTTATTTCGTTCATAGTTTTCTCCTTTTATATATATTATTATAACAAATATACTAAGTTTATTTCTATTAATTAATTATAATGTTTAAGTGTTATAATTTAATTGAGAGGAGTTGGGAGTTATCAATAGGTTTTAGTAGTTTGGTTTTATTATTATCATTTTTTGAGTTTTGATGATAATTTAACTAGTTTATTTTGAGTTAATTAAAATTTATTAAATTGAGATAGGAGTTTTTATGAAAAACGTTTATTATTTAAATATTTTTGGTTTATTTTTAGGAATTGTTGTTCTATTATTTGGTTTAATTGGATCATTTAATGTACCAACAGTAATTGTTAATGCAACAACTTATGGCGGTGATGCTTATACTGGTATTCAAAATGCTTCTGCTTCTACCGCTAATAATATAACTTATATAAGTAGAGATGCTTATGCATTTGTTAGATTTGTTGTTATTATCTCTGGATTTTTAATAATTAATCATTATTGTAAGTGTATTGCTCTTGATAAGAATAAGTAATAAGATGCATAGAAATATGCATTTTTTCTTTATATTATAAAAAACATATTGTCTTTTTTTTAACGATGTATTATATTTTATTTGACATTTAACAAACAAGTTTGGTTTTATTGTGCACTAAAATTACGGCGTGAGTAAAAATCATGCTTTTTTGTTGTGGAAGGAGTGATAAAAAATGTCGTTTATTGATGTTAATCATCTATCTAAAACCTTTAAGGTAGCTAAGAGAAATAGTGGACTAAAAGCTGCTTTAAAGTCTTTTGTTAATCGGAAGTACGTCTCTATTGATGCTGTTAAAGATGTATCTTTTAAGATTAATAAGGGTGAAATTGTCGGTTACATTGGACCTAATGGCGCAGGTAAATCCACGACTATTAAAATGTTGTGTGGAATATTAAAACCTGATAGCGGGTCTATCAGTATCAATCATATGTCACCATTTGAAGAACGTAAGAAGTTCGTTAAAGATATTGGTGTTGTATTTGGACAGCGTAGTCAATTATGGTGGGATATTCCTGCTGAAGATACTTTTGATTTATTAAAAGTAATATATAAAATTGATGATAAAGAATATTTAGAAACTAAAAATAAATTAGTTGAAATGCTAGATATTAAAGATGTTATAAAAATGCCGGTTAGACAATTAAGTTTAGGTCAAAGAATGCGTTGTGAAATAGCGGCATCTTTATTACATAAACCATCAATATTATTTTTGGATGAGCCTACCATTGGTTTGGATGCAGTGTCTAAGGAAAAAGTCAGGAATTTTATTATTGAAATAAATAAGAAGTATAAGACTACTGTTATTCTAACTTCTCATGATATGAATGATATTGAAGCTTTAGCTAATAGAATTATTTTAATTGGACGAGGTTCAAAGCTATTTGATGGTACTTTGAACGATTTAAAAGCCAAGTTTGGTAATTGTAGGAAGGTAACTATTATTACTAATGATACTTTGAAGAAATTTAATAAAAAGGGAGTATGTAAAAGAACAAAAACTGACATTGGTTATGAATTTATAATTGATATTAATTTAATATCGATTTCCTCATTTGTTAATTATGTTGGTGAATATGTGGATATTAGTGATATAGATATTGATAGTGACAATATTGATAATTTAATTATTAAACTTTATCAGGAATATAACATATGAGATTATATTTTAATTTGTTTAAAAATAAATTGATCACTAATATAAGTTATAGAATGTCAGCTATTGCTGGAATTCTTACTCAATTCTTTTTTGGATTTGTATTTATATCTGTTTACGTTGCTTTCTTTGAATCTGGTAATTCTGATTTAGATTTGCATAAAATAGTTTCATATATATGGTTAAATCAAGCTTTTTATGGATTAACATATATTATGCTTAAAGATAATGATTTTGTATCAATGATCAAAAATGGAAATATTGCGTATGAGTTATGCAAGCCTATTAACTTTTTTAAGAAATGGTTTTCGACATTTTATGGTATAAGAGTAGCTAATGTATTATTGAAGTTTTTGCCAATTATATGTATTGCTATGTTGTTACCTTATCCATATAAATTAGAAGCACCTGTTAGTATTATGGGTTTTGCTTTGTTTGTTGTATCATTGATAATTTCTAGTTTTTTAGTAACAGGTATAGCTTATATTTTTCATATCCTTATATTTTTTACTTTGGATGATCGTGGAATCATTAATATATTTCAGGTATTAGGTGAAATATTTTCTGGTGGCTCTATTCCTCTTTATTTGTTCCCTGGTTTTTTACAAACTATAGCTTATGCGTTACCTTTTAGGTATATAAGTGATTTACCTTATAATTTATATACTGGTTATTTTTCTATTAATGAAGGTATTAGTCTTATTACATGTAGTATTATTTGGTTAGTTGTTATTGTCATTATAGGAAACATTCTTACTAAGTTAGCGCTTAATAAGTCTGTAATACAAGGAGGGTAGGATGGATTTATATTTTAAGGCTTTAGGTATGCATATAAAGACAAGCTGTGAATATAAGTTATCTAGTATAATTAATTTTATAGCTCAGTTCTTTGTTATGTTTTCTGATTATTTTATTATTATTGCTTTGTTTTCCAAATTTGGAAATATTAAAGGATTTACTTTATACGAAATATTACTATGTTATTCTATTATCCAATTGGGATATTCTATTAATGATGTTTTCTTTAAGGGACTTGATGATTTTTCAGACATAATTATAAATGGAATGTTTGATAGACTTCTTGTTAGACCAAGATCATTACTTATACAAATTCTAGCATCTAAAGTTTCTTTAGTAAGGACCTCTAGAATAATTCAGTGTATTGGTATAATGATTTATTCAATTATTAATTTAGATTTGGAATTGAATTTAATTAAGGTTATCGTTTTATTATTAATGATTATTGGTAGTGTTGTTATATTTTTCTCCATATTATTGTTAATGAGTGGTCTTTCATTTTTTACTGTTCAGGGTTTAGAAATTAAGAGTTTATTTACTTATGGTGGTAAACAAATTGCTCAATATCCAATTGCTATATTTAAAAAATACATAGTATTATTTTTCACCTTTGTTATTCCATATGGATTAGTTAATTATTATCCTTATTTATATTTCTTGGGTAGAAATGATAATGTATTTTATGCTTTTGCCCCTTTGGGGACATTAATTTTTTTAGGAATATCATTAGTTGTATTTAAGTTAAGTTCGAATAAGTACGTTAGCACAGGTTCATAAAATATTTTAATTCAATAATATTGAAATAGATTATAAGTTCAAATTTTTTGTATCGATTATTGGATGTGCTATAATATTTATGGTGATATTATGAATTATCAAATTAGAAAATTAAACATTAATGATGCCGAGAGCGCTATCCAATTATGTTCTAAGGAATATCAATTACATGAAGCAAAAGATTATGCCATGGAGCATAGAAATTGGGTTCCTACCAGTGAATTGTTGCTTGATGAAAATATATCTTATGGGGCATTTATTGATAATAGACTTGTTGGAT
The DNA here is from genome assembly GCA_937863745.1 of uncultured bacterium. Lineage (GTDB taxonomy): Bacteria > Bacillota_I > Bacilli_A > RF39 > UBA660 > UBA6985. The sequence goes on from CALMHN010000068.1 coordinate 48,021, forward strand.
TTATTACTATGGCAGATAATTTTATAAGATTATTATATGTAGATGATGATTTTCATGGTTTGGGTATTGGTACTTCACTTATTAATGAAGTTTGCTCTACTATTGATTTAGATTATATATCTACATGTTCTACGTTATATGCTCATGATTTTTATAAGAAATTGGGATTTGTTGATACTCATGGATTGGTTAATGATGAACGTGGCTATGTCTATTATCCAATGGAAAAAAATGTGAGAGTTGACGTTAGAAAATAAGTGTTAATTTGTAATAATTATTTTGTTATTAATTATTATTGAAGATGTAACAGGTGCATAGAAATATGCATCTTTTTTATATTGAAAAAAAGGTTATATAACCTTATACTTGATATATATTGCAAGATGGTGAGTTTTATGGAAAGATATGAAAAAATTAAGAAAGCTAGCATTTTAGGCATTGTTGGGAATGTCTTTTTACTTGTTATAAAAGCTATAGTTGGTTTTATGACGCATAGTCAATCTATGATTGCTGATGCTTCTAATAGTGCTGGTGATATTTTTTCGTCTTTAATGACTTTTATAGGAAATAGAATATCTAGTAGGCCACGTGATAAGGATCATAATCTAGGTCATGGGAAAGCTGATTATGTTTACTCAATGTTAATAAGTTTAGTAATGATGGTAATGTGCTATGACGTTTGTAAAGGAGCCATTAAATCTTTAATTGTTAAAGGTGAATACGAGTTTTCCTTTTGGTTAATTGTTGTATGTTTTACCACTATTGCTGTGAAATTCGGTTTATTTCTTTATACGCATTATCTATCTAAAAAGTACAATAGTATATTAATTGAAGCTAATGCTATGGATCATCGTAATGATTGTATTATTACAACATGTAACTTGATAGCTAATATTTGTGCTTTAAATGGTATTTATTTCATTGATGGTATTGTTGGTATAGGAATATCAGTTTGGATATTTATCACGGCTGTAGATATATTTAAAAAGAGTTATGATGTATTAATGGATAAGTCTGTTTCTAAAGAAACTAAAGAAAAGGTTTATCGTATTATTAATAGTCATGAAGAGATAAAAAAGGTTAAACATTTTAATTCAACACCTGTAGGTTATAGATATCAAGTATCTTTTACCATTTATGTAGATGGTTCTATGTCTACTTATGATAGTCATAAGATTGCTGATGATTTAGAAAAAGAAATAGCAGAGAAAGTTGAAGAAATATATTTAACAGTAATACATGTTAATCCAATTAAATTAGAAAAAGATATAAAATAAATGTTAAGGATAGTAATCAACTATCTTTTAATTTGTTTTAAATACTCAATATTGGTATACTATTAAAAGAATAAAGGGTGATTCTATGATAAAGAATATTATATTTGATATGGGAAATGTCTTGTTAAGGTATGATGAGAAAGAAATTAGTAGTTACTATGCTCATACACCTGAGGAGTTTGCTTTTATTCATGAT
>CALMHN010000069.1 GCA_937863745.1 uncultured bacterium
CCAGATCCAAAGTATTTTGATTCTTTACTTATAGATAAACAAATCATAATAGACAGACTTAAAGCTATTATGGCTTGCTGCAACAATCCTGATCTTAAAATACAATTAGTGATTAAAGAGAATAACAATACAGAAGTCATTGATATACCAAATGATGTCATTGAACAATTTAAACAGAATTGTACTGAATGCATTGAAATAAACAATGATGATTTTGTAATGTATCTAGGATATAAAGATGATGAGAGATCAAAATATATTATGAGCATTGTTAATACTCTTCCAATATATGATGGTACGCATATCAAGATGCTTCAAAAAATAATAAAGGATTATATGTATGATAAAGCACAAAAGAATAAATATCACATTCAAAAAGAAGACATTTTAGTTAAAATGCATTTGTTATGTATATTAAAATTATCTAATCCATCTTTTTCAGGACAAACTAAATATGCGCTTAATATGAAACAAGAACAGTTAAAAGATATCATATCAGAAAGCAAAATAATTAAAGCATTGGATAAAGCACAGACATTTGTTACCAATTGGCTGAAATGTGTAGAGGAATATAGAATCAATTTGGATAAAACTAGAAAAGTTAAAAAGAATGGTAAAGGATCATTAGTAGTTGTGGAAGGATTAAGAGATTGTACATCTACAAATATTGAAGAAAGAGAGATCTTTATACTTGAAGGGGAATCTGCAGGAGGTACTTTATTGCAATGCAGAGATACTGCTAAACACGCTGTTTTACCTTTGACTGGTAAGATTCTCAATGTCAATAAAGCATCAAAGAATAAATTCTTTAATAATAAAATCATTATGAGAATCTTCCAAGCTGTAGGTATAACTCCATTTTCAGATGATATTTCGCAATTAAGATTTGGTAAAATAGTCTTATTGGCAGATGCTGATCCAGATGGAGAGCATATAACAGTATTATTATTATCACTATTTGACTATACAGCACCTAATTTAATTAAAGAAGGTAAATTATATGTAGCTCTTACTCCTCTTTTTGGTTGTTATTACAATAAGAAGTTTATACCTATCTTTGATGAAGATACTTTGAATAAGTTTAAAGATAAGAACGTACATATATACAGATATAAGGGATTGGGAGAAATGCAACCAGAAGAACTTCATGCATGTGCTCTCAACCCCATTACAAGAAAGTTAATTAAGATATTACCAAATGAGGGTAAAACTACTATTGAAAAAATATTGCAGGATAAGAAATCACTAGTTAGTGCTTATTTACTCTAAATATCAGAGGAGGTAAAATTATGAGTAAACTTAGTAATAGTAAATGTTTGGATATTAAGGAGTATGTGAGAAGACGTAAGATTCTATTTAGACCAGACTTGATAATGTTATTACTATATAAAAGAGACCAAATTCTACCAATGTGTGTACAACAGAAAGCAAAGAAATATTTAGTTCCTGTTAAAGATTGTATTCATTGTCAGAAAAAGAAAGAAAAAATTACTCATAATATAATAGCTTTATTAAGTCCAAGAGAAACATTATGTAAAAAACACGCTGCAATATATGATTATGAACAATGCAAGGAGAGAGTAACAAAGATTACATATATTACATATAAGGATAAAATATATTATCTCTTTGGAGAATATATTTTGACTGATATGGTATCAGACCCAGAAGGATTTTATGTTATTTGGATGGGCACTATACGTCAAGATGTATTCTCAGTATATGCTATCAATAAGAAATATTTTGAAGGCATAGAAGAAAATGCAATAGATATAACAAAAGATATATTACAATATGATGCAATTCAATTAAATGAATGGGTATTATATTTAAATGGTGATAGACCTGTACTTGAAAACATAAAATCATAATAATTTATCTTTTTAAGGAGGATTAATAATGGAAAGTAGAAACATAGTTGATCTTGTAAAAGACTTATATTATGATTATGCTAAATATGTAAATCTTGGTGGAAGAACTATTCCTTTAGTATATG
>CALMHN010000070.1 GCA_937863745.1 uncultured bacterium
ATTAAACTATTTAAAAGTCAGGATAATTAAGAGTATTAAGCAATATATCAATCAATTTGTTAATCTCAATTTCCAAATTAACTATCTTATCCGCCAATTCGAACTCATCTTCTAATTTTAATTGCTAAAATATATCTCGAAGTTCAATTTCTTTTTGAATTTTTACTTTAGAAAATTTTTCTATTTCATCACACAAAAATGTTACTTTTGTTATTAATTCTCGCAATTCAGGATTATTTGATAAATTCCCGATATTAATATAATCGAAAAAATTCATCTATTTCAGGCACAGGATATTCCATCCCATATATGACAAAGCTAAATGTGCCATTTCCTCCTTTCAAATAATAATGTTTTAGATAGTTAATATAAAACATTTACAATCCAACACTTTAAAACTCGTCAAAATTTAAGTGGTAAGCAATTGATATATATTCACATAGATAACGTAGTGCTTATAACACTTAGCCTGGTCAACATAGGGCTATCAAGCCCACGGCTTTAGCCGTTGGGTAGTTGACTCATCAGTTTGATTTGTGGAATTTGAATTAGTAACTAATTGAACATATTGAACTAAAATATCACAAATATTATTCACGAATTTATCAACAATTGGTGTTAATATAGCTTTTATTTTTTCTTTTTCAGTTAATGAAATAGGATATATATTTATTATTTGAGATAAATCAATAATATTGTGGTTAGGAAGTGAATTCTTAAATTCAGGTGATATGATAGAATTAGTATCTTTAGAAGATTGGGTATCAATAGGATTTAAATGAATTATATTGTGATTATTTGCATACACTAATATTTCATTTATAAATAATTTTAAATTATCATATACTTTAGTATCTAATGTACCTTTTTCTACTGCCTTATTATATAGCAATGGCAAATCAGATATCTTAATATATTTTCTGTCGCGATTAAAAAGTTCATCAGTAATTAGATACTCAATATCCCCATCATTTTTACAAATCCACTTTATCTTTCGCTTATATTGCGGAAACAAACCCCACAATATTGACACTGGAATATAATATTTATCATTTTTTTTATATATTTCGATTTTATAGCTATTAAATGTTATTACATCTATTATTTCTAAACTTTCAGAATCGTATTTAAATTTAACGTATTTTAATGGCTCTAATTGAAGTTTCAAATTTGGTGTTGCATAATCATATAATTTTGGTATATCATCTTTCAATATTAATTTTAAGCTTGTTGACGTGTTATTGCCAATTTCATATATAGCAATATTAGGAATTTCATTTAATGACTTTCTAGAAAGATCTAATAAATTATAAATATCTGGAAATCTCACATAGTCTTTCCCTAATATTTTTTTTACTTCTAATACATATTCTATATCTTTTTTTGGAGTATTCACATGTAAGTTTTTTTGAAGTTTTTCAACTCCACTAGCAGTTAAATATACCTTGTTTTTCTCAATAAAAAAATCATTATCTACCATAGTATTAACAATTTCCATTATTTCATAATAATATCTAGATTTATCTATATTCTGAGATTTTAAAAACTTATCTAATTCTATTATCATCCTGTTTAGGTATATGACACTCCATCCAATAAATGATGGAGATCAATGTACCATTCCCTCCTTTTTGACTTTTTGTGGCATAAGATCCCAACATCTACGGGTTGGGAATAAATACTGTGACCCAAACTTGTTGAATTACCAAATTTTTTTCTTACAAATCTCCAATAAGCGGTGGATATTTGACCATATTATGTGTCTATAGTACTTACAATCATTTTAGCGTATTTATCAATATTAGTTCGATATATTATATTTTTCATAAGGAATATATTATCAATTTTTGATACAGAATCATAAATATATTCTACAAACCTACGAATAATAATAACATTAACATCTGTTTTGATTTGTACTAATCGCTTTTTAAAAATTAAATTGGTATAAAATCCCAAAGAATTATAATTCTGAATATAAAATGAATACACAATATTATTTAATATTATAAATTTCCGCATTTCTTTAGGATCAACCTAAAATTCTTGACAAATAATATCATTCATATTCTTAAAAAAATTTGTAATCTCCGTAATAATCTCAGCTGTATCCTTATCTAAATCTATTTCAGCATTTTCAATTTCAAAATTATACTCTTGTAATTTACTAATTTTCTTTAAAATATAATACATCTCATTACTATCAACATTTTCTTCTGTAATATCAATATCCATATCTGGAATATACATTATAGGAAACTTTATCTAATAATATGAATAAAAATGCGTCAATGATGAATGGTATATAATTGCGGACAATATTGAATATAATTTCTTTGTGAGGTCTATTTTAGGAATATACTTATATATCTGAAAAATTGCATGATTCTTAAGATCTTCCAATATATCAGTTTCTCCTTCAATGCGACCAGTTTTACCATATCGAAATTTATCCATATTCAAAACACGAGTTGTTATTATAACAGACTATAAATCATCCAATTCAGGATATATTTCTTCAAATATTTTGTCATACTACTTTTTATAATGATATTGATGATGTTTTTTATACTATTTATAATATCGTTGCATTTGCTTGATTTTATATTTAATTTTATTCTCATCAAATCTATATTTTGCCATAAAATCCCCCATATTAATAAGAGATAATGCCCCATATTAATATGGGACACACCCAATATCATTTCGTATCAATTTTTTTTAATGCATCTAAATATGTTTTGATAGCATCTATATTCACAAATTTACCAGCAACTGAATATACAATATCAATTTTAGTAGTATACCAGCCTGGAGTATGTTTTATTTCTATTGGATAAAAATTTATATCATCTAAATAATAATTTTCTTTTAATATTTTTTCCAAATTGTCCTTTTGAACTTCTAATAACTTATATATATCTACATTATCCAATGTAATTAATGATACAAATAAATTTGCATATATATCAATATATTCTATATCATCCAAGGTTAGTTCTTCCATCTTTTTACCCTGTGTTTTTGTTGATATATTAATATTTCTAGTAAATAACATATTTGTTTCTCGTTGATAATCGATAAAATATTTTACTAATCCCAATTCCAAATCTGTCATAAAAAAGTATCCTCCTTATTATATTTTTTTAATTAAACTTATATCGTCTAAATCTTTGGTTGGAAATGTATACATTGAATATACCGTCCAAAATGTTACATTTTCTCCATAATCTTTCTTATCTCTTGGAATAGACTCATCAATAAACTAATTGTCCTTTGGTGTTTTTGCTAGCCAATTCATTACATTTCCAATACCCCAAGCATATGTTAGTAATGATAAATGCGTTGCCACATATTCGCTAGCATACAATTTATGCCAATATTTCATCCAATACTATAAATACTATGTACCAGCATCTACTGCCATTTCAGGATCAAACATATCATCATAAGTAAAACTAGTGCCATACACTCTATTAATATCAATCAACTAAAATTTAGACATTTGCATTAATCCTCTCTAATAACCAGAATCTGCATTTGGATTTCCGCTAGATTCTGTCATTATAACACCAAATACTAAATGTGGCGATATTTGATACTTATTCCCATATTTTTCTGCCAACTAAAATATTTCTTGATGTGTAATATTAACCACCTCCAATATTAATATCCATTAAGCTGTCTTTGAAAATTTTCATAATTTTTAATAATATATCCAATGATAATATCATTAGGATACACAAACACCATACAAATATTAATTAGCATTTTGATAAATATATCAATATTTTTTAGTAATTTTGGATAATCTATTTCTTTATTATAAGTTTTCCAATGTTTCCAATGTAATTCCCCCAAAATTTCTGATAATTGAATTGATAAAGATGTCTGATTTGGTAAAAGTACGATATCATCAAAATTTTTAGGAAGAATTTCATTTAAGATCTTAGATTTATTTTTAATAGTTAAATCAGTTATACCCAAACCAATTGATTTAGCATATACTAAAATATCCAATTGCACAATAAAATGTAGTATATCAATTAATTCAAAAAACTGTTCTATATCAGAATATAGTTTTGGTGTATTAGTATTACTCCATTCTGAAAATTCATTTATTTCATCCATAATACTCAATATAGTATTTTTTATTAACTCATCAATGGTATATATAGTGTACAATTGACGCTTTTCAAGAATATCAACCATTAAATTATATTGTTTTTCATATACGATATTTAAATTATATTTATCTTCTGAAGATTTTGGTAGACAACTAAAAATCTCCTTAGCATCATTCCAATAAGAAAAAACCAAATTTGTCATTTTTTGTTGAATCATATTTTACCCACCTTTCGATTATCTAAATTATTAACGAACAATGCTTTCAGTATATTTTTGTATTAATTCTGCTATTACATTTGTATATTCTTCTAAAAATTCGTTAAACATTTGAGTATTACCTTTTCCTATAAAATATACATATTGAAAATTCTGATTGTTTAACAACTCCACAATAATTGCAACTCTTGGATTAATATCTATAACATATTCTTCCAACTCATTTAAATCAGTTTCATTTAAATCTATTATATAAGGATTGTCTTTTTCGTCAAATAATATAGCATAATTATCTACTATATTTGGCTTTGACGCTTGATACTTTAAATAATCTAAAAAATCGTCTAAATTATCTACTGCTTGTATTTTTCTAATATTATAATAATTAATATAATCATAATATTTCAACGGTTTTAGGCCCATAATTTGACCTCCTAAATATTAGTATATGATCCAAAGTTGCAAACCTAGTTATCTTATACCACATTAAAACATTTTAAGCGCATCGCTAGTATCAGTCTAAGTAAATCCAATTGCATTATACTTTATTAAAACTGGAGAATACTTTCGTTGCAATTTGGTACTGCCACAACCTTTGCAACAATATCGTTTATTCTCATAATCATCCATTGATAAACTTAATTCTTGTTCCAACCCACACGCTTTGCAAACAAACCTGTACTATGGCATAATCTATTACCTCCTTTTTTGATATTGACTTACAGTGTGTTGCATAACTTTCACTAAATCCGAATATGTAGTATATACTCCTTCAACACCATCCACACTCTTATCAAAATTAATTTTTTTATTTATTACTAAATCATATACATCTTTTTCTAATTCAGAGACAATATCTATTAAATATTTCTGATTTTTCGATGTCATTCGATATATACGATTAATACGTTGTTCACGAATAGCTGGATTCCAAGGAATATCATATTCAATTATATAATTAACACTTGGTAAATCTATTCCATGAGACCCGGCATCTGAACAAAGTAAAATGCCAGTTTTGCGTTTATTGAACGTTTTAATTATTTGAGATCTTTTACTTGTAGATACACTTCCAATTATCTCAAATAATTGGACATTCCATCTAGATGAAATTTCAGATTTAATTACATCAATTACACTTGTCCAACTAGAAAAAATTACAACTCGTTCTTTTGATAAATCAATTTTGGATAATATTTCTAATAATGAAAACATTTTGGGAGATTTATAATTTGGAGGAATAAAATTTTCAACATTGCCATATCCGCTAGTTTTAGCAAATTCTAAAATTTTAGAATTTGATTTTTTTAATGCATTTGGGTCAGTTGCAATTATTCGCAATAACATTCCTAATAAATTATATATTTGCGAATTAGAAAAATCGCTTAACATTTCCGATACATAATGTGGCAAAACACTTTCAACAAAAGCAATAATTTGCAATTGTACATCATCAGATTTAACTAATTTAATCTGTTCATGTTTATCTGGCAAATCATCTATTACATCTGCTTTTTTATACCGAACCCATACATTATTAAAAACATCATTAAATAATTCATGATTGATATAATAATCAATAACTGCAACATCTCTATCTAAATATCTATTATATACAGTTTTCATTTTCGTAAAATGGTTTTTAAATGCATTATTATCTAATCTAAATTTAAATCCAACTTGCAAAATATCGAAAAACTCTCCCAAATTGTTTTCAAATGGTGTTGCTGTCATTAATAATATTTTAGGATTATGTTTTTTTATTATTTTTTTAATTTGTTTATATAATTGAGTTTTACTATTCTTCAATTTACTAGCCTCATCAAAAATCAACAATAATTTATCTGCTGTTATAAATGATGACAATCTAATAAATGTTTCATAATTTATAATAAATAAATTAGTCCCAGTAATTTCTGCATTAAAATATGTTGTACCATTTATTATATATGAGTCTTTATTAATAAATTGTTTAATTGATTCTGCTGTTTGTCCTAATAATGATTTATTTGTAATAAAGATAACAGTATATCCATTCTTAAGATATATATCGCTAATAACTGACGAACAAACTGTTTTACCTAATCCTGTTTCTAAAAACAAAAATGCGCCATCAAATGCATCTAATGTTTGTAAATTTTTTTCTATAGCATCTATTTGAAATTTTTTTAAAAATGGGTATTGAGAAATATTATATTTATTTTTTGAGTTAAAATCTCTATTTAAATCTATATCTGGCGATATTTCTTTTCTACACATCGATACCAAAGATTCACAATTGGCATTATCTATTCCAACCAGTGTAAATTTAACATTATTAATATTACTATTGATATTCTTAATATTCTCTAATGTTGTTGCTGTATAATTTGTAATCCGCCATTGTTTTGTTTGTGGGTCATATTTTAAATTATTTTCTCGTCTGAAATTTATCCAATTTGTTGAATATTGAATTTTAGAATATTCAGAATAATCATCAAATATAAAAATTATTTCCTTTTCGTCAATTTTGATTTTTGCCATTCTAATTCTCCTTTCTATATGTATATGATATCATATTAAGAAAAAATTTGGCGAATTATTTTCTATCATAAAATAAATTGGTTTGCAGCTATCGAAATTTTCGTTGTTCTTCTTGCCATTTAGATCTGAAATCTTCATTTGTCTGTCTATATTTTAAAATATTGCCCATTGATTGTGTTCTAACATATAGCTAATATGCAAACTAAAATAACAAGTCATCATGTTGTCCCTATTTATGGTCTGGTCTACCATTAATCATCTTAAAAGATGTTATTTCATCAATTAAACTATCAGATACTATCAATAAATTATCTGCATTATATGCTTCCAATATTAACTGAATTTCATCTATAATTACTTTTCTATTTGCGGATGTAACTCGGATACCATATTTTTTCTCAACTATTATTCCATTACTATTTCTTTTTTCTTCCTAAAACAATTTTGGATATTTAACCACATCACGAAGTATTTCTATAATAGTAAATCCTTTATTTGCTTCAACACCGACAAGCTATTGATTATAAAAATTCTAAACTTGAGCTATCATCATTGCAAGCTATATAGTTTCAACTTTACCATGCCACTCCTACACTTGCTAACCAGTTATACCGTCTATTACCTCAATAGCGGAAAAATCAACTCCAAACCTTTCCTATATATCAACGCCAATAACATAGACATTTCCTTCTATTGGATGTTGCCATATACTTAAATATTGTGATATATCTAAATATTCATTATTAAATTCTAATTTATCTTTTGGTGCAACTGGTTTTAGCATAATAGTTTTATCTGGATCAAAATATGCTCCTTCTTCTGCAACAAATTGGCCATCTAATTCTTGCTATATTCTCCATTTGTCTTTTAATCGTTTTTTCTGTTCTTCATACCATTCCTGTGATTTACCCATTTCATACCAAAACTATGTAATCGGATATAAACTTGATTCATTAGTATTATTTTGTTTCTAACTTTTCTATGCCATCCATTCATCATAAAACCATTTACCACGTCCACTAACCTTTTTTGGAGTTGAAATAATTACATAACCTGTAGGAGATTTTAACTGTTCTAAATATGTTCGATTCAATGTTGTCTGCATGGAAGGTAACATAGATGACATATGGGATTCTATATATGGAATTTTCTACTATTCGTCAACCATTAAAAAATCTATAGTTTCTCCTGAAAATGGTTCAGACCCCTATCCTGGCTATTCTGCAGATATTTCAGTTTGTTGCATATCATTATCTTTAAATTTTATTTGTTGGACATTATTTGTAGAAACCTCTTTCATTAAAAATGGTGTTATATATTTCATCATAGTTTTTAAATTAACATCAATATGTTTTGACTATAATTTGGCTTTATGCTAAATTATTCCAATTCTTTTTTCAACATTAAATAATGCCATCCATAATATATAAGATAATGTCTAAATAGAAAAACCCATCTGTCTTGTTTTAAGTACAATAACTTCGCCATATTTATATAATAATTCTATATATTCACGTTGTCTAGGCTGTATAACTCGACCGAATTCTACCCTATCATTTCCAAGTTCTTTGACTTGAATATATACAAAATTTTCAATAAAAAATAATGGGTCTATCTTGCATCTAACCCATATTTCTTTCTCATCATATGTCAATAAATTCTTTGGAATAAATTTGAAATTATTTGACATAATGACTCTAGGATCATTTTCATATTTAGTATAATTATATTTTTTAACAATATCGGGATTATATCTAGAAGATAAATCGATATTTAACTCTTCATATGATGGTAATGACATAATACACAAACTCCTTATAATATATATTTTAAAAAATCTTTTTATATAGTTAAATTAATTGGCAATATATAAAAAATATTTAGGTGGTTGATATGGATAATTTAGAATTAAATGAATATCTAAATATAATAGAGAATTCTACTGAAATTAATAATACAATTAAAGAATTCTTTTTCAATCTTATTGAACAATATAATAAAAAAGTCAAAGAACGAGAAAAATTAGAACAACAAACAAACCAAATATAGGAAAATACAATTAATCAAATGAAAAATAAAGAATATGACATAATTCTTACCCAAAACTATATTAAAACGCTAAAAGAATTACGAATATATATTAAAGATCTTAGATATCAAGAAAAAGATTTATTAAATGCTATTAAAGATTTATAGGAGGCTATTATTTCATCTCCACAAGTATCATCTAAAGTAATTACCGATAGAAATGATGTTATTCTAAAAAAAGAACAACTTGAATTAAATAAGAAAAAACTTAATGAAAATACAGTATCTGTAAATGTATCTGGAAATGAATCTATAGCTTCATTATTAGAAATAAGTAATAAAATTATTGATGAAATATTTAGCAAAAAGGGGGATAAAAATGTTAACGATAAACTTAACCAATAAAGAATATTATACAGAATTAACTGATGTTGTATATCAATTAATCAGATCTAACGAAATTATAATATTAGAAACGCCGCAAGTAATATATATTCCTATTACAACATTTAAACAAATTATCAGAGATAATATTGGTATGACTTTGAGTAATGGAATGACACTTTTAAATCAATATACATTAGATGATTTTGATAACCCAGATATTACAATATCTGGAACATTATATGGGTTATACAATATAAATATGGATAGTACATTTTACCGAATTAAGAAAATAACGCAATTAGTTGATAATGACAATATATTAGGATATGATATTGAAACATATAAAGATCTAGACATCCAAACACACAATTAGATAAAATATTTTTTAGCTGTAGATGATAGCCAAACAGATGATATAATTATGGAATTCAAAATATTGGCAAATGAATAATTAACCTATTATTTTCCTAATAATTGTAATGGGATATCTATTGTATACTTAATCAAATCCATTTTCCCATTCTTTTCAATATGTTTAATAATATCATTCCATTGTTTATCTATAGAAATTTCTTTATTATATATATCAATTAATTCATTATATGTTAGTTGCATCAAATATTGATAAGGATATGAATTTTTTTTAAACAAATATTCGAGCATTTGTTTGATATACTTCAAATGATCTTTTTTATATTGAGGTGTCGATATTAAATTCTAAAAACCGAAAGGGATAATCCCAGTAGTTCATGGTAATCTCCTTTCCACATCTGGGGCATTTGTGTTTCTGATTGATATTGATAGTATAAAATAATTTTTGTATATACGATTGAATTTTGACAATATCATTTTTAGAAAATATTTTTGATAATAAAAATGGTATATCTTCTATATTATTTAAAATTTCATCATATGTCAAAACAGCGTTATTCGTCTTTATTTCAATTTTATATATAAATGTGGATAAAATCAATAATGTTTGATATATGCTCTTATTAATATCATCTATTTCACTATTTGCATGTTTTTTAAATACAGTTTGAATATGCCTATCATCCACAAAGAATTTCTTAATTTTTTTATATGCACCAAATGTTTGAGGAATCATAGTCAATATTGCATAATTATTTTCATATGTCTCAAAAGGTGCATTATCAGGCATATCAATTGTATAATCGCTTAAATCTATTTGAACTTCATCTGTATATAGCGTTTTATCTTTACTTAAATATCTAAGGATATCCACTTCTTTAATTTTTAGATTGTCAATTAATTGTTGTTTTACATTATTAGGTATTTCATCTTTTATTTCATCATTTGAATATTTAGATATCATATCTTGAAATTTATCAAATTTAGCTTTACAATCTGGGCATTCAACTAATACATCCATAGTAGTACCATATGAAAATAATCTGGTATTAAAAAACGCCCATTCAATATCTGGATATGTAAGTTTATCTACATCTATACTGTTTACATCAATAAAATCTTCCATTAATTCTTCATATAGTGAAAATTGCAATTGGTCAATGATTAATGACAACGATTTAGCAAATTTTATCTCGCTATTAATATTTAATGATTTAACTTTCAATGTAGAAGGCAATTCTGGAAAAATTAAATTTGAACATAATAACGGTATCTCAAATGTAGGATTTACACTTTCTAATAAATTATTTAAATCAAAATTTGACATTATTTGCGCGCATATTATATCCCATCATATATATGATGGAAAATATAGCGCATCCACCTCCTTTAATATTAAGTTTAGATTATAATACTGATAATTGAAATAATGGCTAAAAATTTTCAACAATATTATATAAAATATGATAGTAAAATGAATCATCAATAGGAAATATGTAGTTATAACATGGATTAAGGTCATTTATACTTAATATATCAGTATTTTGAATCTGTAAAACTAAAATATCATAAAAATATAAAACATTATTTATTACAAAATCGAATTCCACATTTTGATGAGAATTTAATTGCGATTTAAATATTTCCTATTCTTCAATTATTAAATCATATATCGGTTTTGGAAATATCCTCTTTATTATATTAACTATATCATTCTCATCAAAATAAAATGGCGAAATATAAATATAATTCAGTTTCTATGAAAACTAATCCTTATACGTACCTTCTTCAAAAATTATATATTTCTCAATACATTCTATAATTAAATTCTATTTTTCTACATTTAAAACCGTCTTACTATAAATTCTAAAATTAGAGATCTCAGAATTCTTGTTCTAATACTCTGATAAAATATACGAATTTAATCCATTTATATTAAAATCTTTTGTTACAAACTATACATATGTATTTGTATTCAAAATATCACCACCACATATATTATTTAAACTACATTTCAATTTGACATATTTCGCGTCTAAGAGGTCCCACAATCGATTTGACAATTAAATCTTACCAATCACGAAACTTACGCAAGGAAGCCCCTGCCTTTAGGCACGGGGAGGAATTGCACCTTACGCAAGTTCCGCCACCCCCTTTCCATAAGCATATCCGTCAAATCGCTGAATGACTTTAGTCATTGGGTTGTTGACTCAGATATAGGTAGAGGATTCGCTTTGCGGCTTAAATTTGACGGTATTGGGTCAAGATATAACTCATAATTGGTAGAAAATAAATTTAACTTATTTGGGTCTAACATACTTAAGATATCAAATCGACCCAAAATCATCACTATTGGCAATAATGAATTGCTTTTTTTGTCAGTATTAATTCTAGAATCAATGTATGATATAATATTATTTTTCAAATATTCTAAAGTTGGTAATGTTATCATTGAAACTACATTTTCATAATTAATTAGATTTACCAACTTATAATTTTGTTTTAATATATCAGAATATGTTGGATAATTTGTTATTTTTGCAATTTCTTTTCTAGTTTTAAGCATTTCTAATATATTAAACAATTCTGATATTTCAAACGTTGGAACTAACAAATCTGAAATTATTTCATTAATTTTAGCAAATCTTTTTGCACCTATACCTTTAATTCCCTTAATATTATCTGTAGCATCTCCGCAAATTATTTTAGATAATAACACATCCATAGGTTTTGAATATCGACTAAAATGCGTATTAATATTCTTAGAGTAAATATATCGTTTTAGCCTAAAATTATATATAATAATATTTGAAAATTCTAATAATTGTAAAAAATCAGAATCATTCGAAAAAATGATATGTACAATATTAGATTTATCTATATTATACTGAGATAAAATAGTTTCTAACTCGGTAATTAAAAATCGTATTGCAAAATCGCCTTCAGTCTTAGAAATTTGTATATGATTTAATACTGGGATATTCATAGTTATTTGCTTTAATGCTTCAATTTGATTCCTAAAATTGAAACGTTCTTTTTGAATTTCTTCTATAGTATCATACTTTTCTTCTAATTGTTTTTGTATATCTCGATTCCCTTTATATTCTTCATCAATATTTAAATGATTTTGAGATTTACCAGTTTCATACACAATATTAAATAATGTTTTGTTTATATATGGCTCAAATTCTTGTATGATATTTAATAAATTCCGCAAGGTAGTGTATAATCCACCAGTGTCTTCGTTTTCAGAATTATTCAATATACCATACATTTTATAGAAATTTGTAATATACATATTCATTCCATCAATAATAATATTAAAATATATCTGATTAAGATCTTTATTCCCAAATATGTTTCTTATGTCCTCTTCGGTAAAAGAATATATTGACATACATCAATTAGGCACAGGATACTCCATCCTCTATAGTGTGGAGATGAATGTGCCATTACCTCCTTTCAAATAAAAATAATTTGATATTACCCAATAAAATTAAACAGCTTTAATACAGTATCATCATCTTCTCGTAACACATTTCTAACATTATTAATTATACCATTTAAATTCGAAAATTGTTCTAATTTAGCCAAAATTTGTTTTTCAAATAATGTATAATAATCAATTTCAAATATACCTTTTTCTTGAAACTTAATAAATGTATCAATGTGTTCTTTTTCTATAACCAAACATTGCCTACAATGTTTAAGATTCAAATGAGATATTGAAATATTAAAGATTTCTCGTAATAACTGGTCATATTCTGTACTTTTAAACTGCACATAATAGTATCTCAATTTGTCTGAATATGAAAATTTGCAATTTGATATTTTTTGCCATAATATAATACCTCTAACATGATTAGGCAAAACTTTATATGAACTAAAATCAGTTGTTGTAACAGTTTTTGGAATATATAATACATCAATTGGATAAGTCTTGATTTTTTCATAATAATCTAATAATATTTCTTCTGTTAACTGTTCATCTAAGGCAAGTCTAAACAAATCTTCAAATATACCTTCTCCGCCAAGATCTCTATTTTGAAATACTCGTGGTGTATCACTTCTAGCAAGTTCAACACCATGATATATAAGTTGGTTGTTAAAATCATATCCGAAATATCGTTTCTTGACACCAAAAAACCGAACTTTTTTGAACAACTTATCTAGTTCGATTTTGTTTGTATTTTTCAAAACACTGTAATCATCTCCTTCAAAATATTTTTCTAATAATAATGGCAATTGACTATTTATCTTATCGGATAATATTTTGGAAATTGATATTAGATCTTGTTCAGTTAATGATATTTTATTAGATGTTATATGAATAAATACAGAATCAGTATCTCCATAAATTATTCTAGGAGTAATAATATCATTTTTATATTCAATTGGAGTTCCGTCTAGTTCCTCAATTACGAATCTTAATGTTCGTCTTGCGCATGTTGTTATCGCTAATGCACATTTATAATTATATAGTGAAAATCGTTTAAATCCTAAAACTCCATATATGGAGTTTATAATAATTTTATAATTTTTCTGTTTTAAATCATATATTATTTTTAAATCTGGGTCATTCTCTTCTTTTGCCATTTTCTTATATTTCAATCTCATATCTAATAATTCTCGAATTACATCTGGCAAAAATCCTACTTTATCTTGTGAAAACTTTATAATTTCATATGGTTCTTGTTCTTCAAGCAGCAATTTTCCAACATTTAATACATTTGTAGTAGTATCATCTTCGATAAGCATTTCTGGTGAGATATTCCATGTAGTAATTATATTTGGGTATAGTGATGCAAAATCTAATACTATAACATTCTCGAATGTTTTATCTTCCGCATCCAAAACTAATGCACCTTTATATGAATCAGATTCAATATTAGATGGTTTAAACGATTCAATCATGATATTTCTTTTTGTAGCTTCTTGATTAAAATATAATTCTAATAACACTGAATTTTTCAACATTTTATCTAATGGCACATGTATAATTTCCTGTAAATTACACATCATAGTCAAAAATTTTCTAGACTTTTCTAATTCTGTCAATATTGCCACATCTTGTATTATATATGTTTTAAATTCATCAAAATCAGTTTCATAATCCATAAATCCTTTAGCAGTAGTTTTGCCTTCAATTCCATTTATTTGCGCAATATAATCTAATGACCACGATGACGGATTCTCAAAACTATATTTCTTATATAAATCCATATAATCAAGACAAATTATCCCTGGTATATCAAATCCATATGTCGATTTGTCATTATATGCATATATATATGGTGTTAGATTTTTAATTAATGAGAATTTATTAAATAATTTTATATAATTATTTTTGAGCCTAAATAACAAATATGGGATGTCAAATCCATTTGAATACCATCCCACAAATATATTAGGATTAACTTGTTTTACAAAACTTAAAAAATGGCATAACATAACAACTTCTGAGTTAAAATAAAAAATTTTGCCATTTTCAATTTCTTCTACTGTATATTTAGAATTCATAACTATATTAGCTTTACTTTTTGGCAATAATATCCAAATAAAATATTTTTCAAATATAGAATCATATATTTGAATTGATATTATCGGGTTTGATGCACGTTCAATATTCATATTACCAAGATCGGATTTAACTTCAATATCGATATACCATATTCTTCTATCAGAATAATGTGGAGATACAGGTATATCGCCATCATATAATCCATCTATTAAACTTTTGCCATAATATGATATATTGTTTTTTTCTAATAATTTAGTAAACATATCAAATGCTGGAGTTAATGATCTGTCAAATTGAATTTCTATAAGTTTTTGCCCATATAATGTATGATATTCACTTCTAGATATATGTATCATATCATTGACAAATTTATTAATCGGCATATTAGATATATGCTTCGATAACTGTAATAAATCATAGTTATATGCAGCATTTGCCGAAGTTTGAAATTTACTGAGAAGATTATAAAATGAATTAATAATAATTTTCAATTTAGGAAGGATATCATCTAATACATAAATTTTTAAAGGTGATATATACTCTTTAAATTTATTACTACCATTTTCCAAATAATATAAGATCTTAGAACTCTTATTAAAATACATATGAGATATCACTAGCATCTCTCCTTTCGAGATTATATTAATAAAAATATATCTAGGTTACTGAGAATATTAACCTAGATATTTACTATCAAAAATGCATATTAATGACTATAATATGATTCACCTCCAGACAATATTGTAATTAGACTTATCTTAATTATACCATATTATAAAAAAATAATCAAATTATTCTTCCAATTCCTATATATCTTCAAAATCAAAATGGTAAGTTTGACCATCAATTGACAAAATAATATCTTGTGCTAAAATAAGATCTGCTTCTTGATTTTCTATATTCAATAATTCGGCAATTTCCTCATTTGAAAATGCTGATATATCAACCTATAACTAGAACTGAGTATTTTTGAATGTAAATAAGAAAATTATAACGTCAATATCTTCAACAATATTAAATAAATTATTGGAGTACATTGAAGTATATCGCATAACATTATGAATAACGATATCAAGTGTATCATAATATTTACCTTTATATACAAAATATAATTTGCCATTTTTATTTACAATATCGCCAATGCCATCATTTGTATATACTAAAGATTCTAAAAGAATATTATCATGTTTGGCAAGAATCAAATTAATATCATCACTTGGTAAAGCAGTAATGTATTTTTTGGTTGTTGGAGCAAATGATTGCCCACTTTGTTTTACATCTCTGAAATTTTTGATATATTTCACATTAAACGTTTGAATTTGATTAATTGGGTCAATATTTTCTATCTTCTGAATACCAGAATATTCAACTTCACCAATAATATTGCCAATAACTTTAATTTCACCTTTATTGTCAACATATAATACATATGGTTCCATTAAATATGTATGAATTCTATCATATGACGGATAATCAAACATTATTCTGTATGAATAATTAATCTACTGAGAAATTCTATCAATTCTAGATTGAACATATCTGGGATATGAAGTTTTTGTTTCAAATATGTACCAATTAATTGTAACCACCTCCAAATTATAAAGATTTACAAATTATTTACTTGAATGTAGAATTTGTTAACCAAACACCTCTTGACAATGTAACATTTTTTGGATATACTAAAAATAAAAAAATAATTATACAATATCATGTGTTATATATATATCATATCATATAATTTAAATATTTAATATATAATATTCAATATATGATATTTAATATATGATATATAATATTCAGTATATAATATTCAATATATGATATTTAATATATGATATTTAATAT
>CALMHN010000071.1 GCA_937863745.1 uncultured bacterium
GTATATTGTTTGCAGCATTAATATCTCTATGATGAACAGTATCACAATTATCACAATACCTAAAGACCTTAAGAAAAAGCTAGAGAAAATAGCTAAGCAGGACAATAGAAGTTTTAACAACCTAGTTATTAAAATTCTAAAAGATTTTGTTAGCAATTCATCTCCCACCTCTTTAGGTGGGAGTCTTCTTGCTTATTTACGATAAACACTCCTTTTTGTTACATAGTTGGATTCCTTTTTCCTTCAATATTCTGCCTCCTTTTTATTATAGTAATAGTATCTCCCACTTAATTGAAGTGGGAGATATTGTTTTTAACCTAATTTACTATTCTGTTTTCTCTGTAGTAGTTTGCTGAGACTCAACAGCTTGTTCAGTATATCCAGGTATATCTTTTACACTATCCGCTATTGGTACACACATAATAAATTCATCATCACTAATAAATTCTAGATTTTCCAACTTTACCATAAAATACTTAGCTAATTCATTAGATCTAATACCAGTTACAGTTTCAAATGCAACCATCTTTATATCATCAATACTTCTAAAGGCATTTGGTACCAATACCTTAAAAGAAGAACCATGTCTAGAAATCAACGATACTACTGCAGATACATGATCGTTATCTGCTCCTTCTGTAAAAGCACTATCTTTACATGTAATATTGACTGTTACTAATATAGAACTTGCACCTTGATATTTCATTTTAATACCTCCTGTAATTTATGATAGGTATCTCTATCAGTATCATTCTATCAAGTAAGATAATAACTGTCAAGTCTATTTTTTTAGAATATTCAGTGGTTAGAAGTCCGCTACGCAGCCCTCTAACCACTGATATAAAGATACTATAATCCTATCTGATGATGAGTAATACCTATTGTATAATAACATATATTATAAGCAATGTCAAATAATCTATGGTAGTACTAAAGTTACATATGATATAGCTGCCATTATGATAGAAAATGCGACACTAATAACAGTTAATACTAATTTATTATGATGTTTAATCTCATCAATATCAGATGTTATTTTTATTAATTTATCATACATTGGGCTACCTTCTTGAAAGACAGATTCTAATCTGTCTTGAAAGTCCTTATTTTGTAATACATCTTTTTCATTACGCCAAGTCTTAAGTTGCTCTATTATTTCTCTATTATCTTCAAACAACCTTTTAATTTCAAGTAGCATATTCTTTTCATTATCAGATATAATATTTATTTTCTTTTCCAATACTGAATCTAAAGTTTTAATACATTCATCAATCTTTTCTGATATAACTTCTCTATTTTTCATAATGATATCATAAAGTTGTGCTCGAGAGGGTGGTGCAGTTACATATGTTAATAACTCATTTATTGACTTGGTAAGTTCTTTAATGGCTTCAAGGTTGTCTTCCTGAGGTTTGATAATAGTGGCTAGTATAGTCTCAACAAACTTAGCTGGTATATATTCATCTTGTGCCACGTTATGCACCACCATTTCTTGTTTTTATTACTGAAAGTTTTTCCTTCATCTTGGTAAATTCTCTTTTCATATCAGCATAAGTTTTACCATTGTTTATAAAATACTGTTTAGTAATAAGTTCTACCTCTTTTTTAATTTTTTCAAATTCTCTTATTTGTTCTGTTATATCTGTACCTATAGAAATAATACCAATAATGTCTTTATTAAAGAGTAATGGTGCATGTATAAAGCTATACCAATCACCATTGCTAGTTTTAACTGTGTGTTCTATTGGTTTTCTATGTTCAAGTATTAATTTATCTGTACGATACAGTGCATCTACAAATTCTTTGTTATTTGCAAATATATCTTTATAATGCTGCCCTATAATATCCATATAAGTTAACTTAGATGTGACCAATGAGGATTCTACTAATTGTTTATTTGAGTATATTATAATACCTGTTTTATCGTGTACAAATAATAAGTTTGGTATTTGATCAGTAATAATCTTGAGGAGAGTATCCATTTTATAAAGCTCTTTTTGGAGGGCTATATATTCTGTTAGATTTACAGCATGACCTATTATTCCTTCTGCGTTAATACCATCACTGCTAAGTATTGGTGCTTTATAGACACTGTATGTTTCATACTTACCTTTATTATATCCAGATTCAACGTAATTAAGAGATTCTTTATTTTGAATTACTTGTTTATCTGTTTCATTAACAGTATCTGGTTTAAAGTTCTGGAGTTTATATTTCAAAAGTTTTGTATTATAAAAGTAATCATATGTTTTGTTAAGTACATCTTCACTATCTTGGGCGTCTAAAAATTCCATTACTTTTTCGTTTATATATGTATATTTACCATTAGCATCTTTTGTCCAAAGATAATCAGGTA
Organism: uncultured bacterium; assembly: GCA_937863745.1. GTDB lineage: Bacteria > Bacillota_I > Bacilli_A > RF39 > UBA660 > UBA6985. The sequence continues at coordinate 2,357 of CALMHN010000071.1, forward strand.
TAATATCTTGGATGGCCCTAATAAATCTGCTTTTCTGTATAACTGTGCTTAAATATAATATTTTAAAAACAGCAGAAGATATTAATCCTGCAAATAACGCTAATGTATCAAAAAATATATCAGGCATATTGTTATTAATCTTTATAATTAATAAGGCAGTAGGTATATTAGTATACAATATTGGGGCTATAAATAGTTTATTATTATCATCTAATGTTTGAATAGTATATTGATCATCTTTAATAGATTCAGAATTAAATAGGTTAATTATATCATTCTGAGAAATATAATCTTCTGGAATTGGAATTTCCAACTCCTTTAATAATATAGATGGATATATAACACTTTTATCTATTGGGTCAATAATAGAAGCATTATTAAATACCAACCATACATCTTCAATAGTTTCTATCATTTGCTTTAATTCATTAAATATATATAGTATATTATTTTTTAGATTAGTGATCACTGTCTCTTTAACAAAAGTTGTACTATACTTGGAAATAAGATAAAGTAATCGTATTGTTGGTACATTATTGATAAAATCATTATCGTTAATCTTACACATTTATATAACCCTCCATTTTATATCTCTAACTAGATAATAAGGTAAGAATAGTAACTTATATACTTATTACATATTTTGTTCTGATCTTTTATATTTGTTTCGAATAATAATAAGATTGGGTTTAAATACTAGTGATTCACATTGTTGTAACATTTTGTTAAAAGTATGTAATTTATCTAACATATCTAAACTGATATTGTTGCATTGAAAAATGATAGTAAATTGCTTATTTGGTTTGGCCATAATAACTCTAACAGTTTCAGCATATGGATCAATAATAGAGCATATATTGTTTATTATATTTACTATTGAATCATAACTTATATTATTTTCTAAGCATAAGATGATAAGTTGATTAAACGTATCATCATCGATATTAGCTTGGATACAATCATTAGGTAATAACATGTACTTCCTCTGTGCAGTAATCATAGTAAATTCAGTTTTAACCTCCTAAAGATATGTGAAGATATGTTACATTAAAATAATTATATTATACAAATTTATACATGTCAACCTAGTTAAATTAAACTAAGTTAACATTGTATTTGCCAGTAATTATAAACTTAAGTTTATTTTGAACTAATATTAAAATGAACCAATTGGTGTAAGAAAGTTTACTAGTACATATTTTATGGTTATAATTAAAGAGTACTGTGCTTGTTTAAACTAATGTATAAAATTAATGTGAAATTTATATTATATATTAAAATTATTTTATATAATATAAAAATACATAACTGGGAATTTTATATTATATATCATTTTTTGAGTAAAAATCATAAATAATATAAATTTTCTTGGTGATGAAATTATAAAAACATTGATACTAACTGGTGTCTCCCAAATTTGAATTTTATATTATATACGTAAACATAAATTTGAAATTTATATAACATAAAATATTTGATATGTTAAATATAAATAATATAAATTTCCAGAACAAATGATTTTATATAATATATATTTTACCTGGCGATAACACTTTAACTTGCAGAACTGGGTCATACCTACTTTGTGAAAACAATAGCTTGCCTATATATTTATAATATTATAATATATTATATAACCTGAGTATATTAAAATAAAATATTATAAATACTAGTATTTTATACATAGCTAGATAATATAATAATATTAAATACTAGTACTAGATACTAGTATTATTATTATAATTATAATATTAATATTAAAATACTAAATCTAATAATTTTATTATTTTTATAACACACACACCCTAACTCTCTTTACAGAGTTAGGGTGTGTGTTATAATTATTATAATATTACTAGTGTCTAGATATATTAATATTAAAATTATATTATTATTTTAATACTAGTACTAATTCCTGTATTTAATAATATTATTTTTAAATATACTATTCCCTAATAATGCTTTAATATATTTAATATATCGAGTGGGTGGGCTAATATCAACACCAGATATAGGTCTAGAGACCTAATTTTGCATAAAATTAAAACACACTGTTGACAATCCCAAAATAAAAGCCTATGCTTTAGTAGCATCAGATCTGGTTTACAAATCTCCCAAAAAGGGTGTTGACAAAATCAAACCAGCTGGTGTAGAATTAAAATATCCTTGGCCAGGGGATAAGCAGCAGCACCAGAAGCAATAAAACAAGCAACAAAAATTCTAAACACGAAGGAGGACATCAATCACAATCATGATAAATCAAAGATTTAGCCCAGATAAGAATGCAGTGGAGGAGGAACTGATAGAGGAGTGGATGCCTGTTGAGGGCAGCAGATGTGATTTTCAGTCTTCAACTAGGAGTTTAAAGTATTACATTGAGCACGTGATTCTTCTCAAGAAAGGCAGATACACTGGTACCATTGCAGAGTACAAGCCATTTTTCCACATGTTCATGTTCACAATTGACAACGTGAAATTCAATGTGTACATCCCAATTGAGCATGCAGTAACCTTTGCAGTGATGCTGAAGTATGTCATATCCAGTAGCACAATCAACAAAGTTTTTGCAACATCAGTTACACAGGGTTGGACCATTGCACAAGATCAAAGAGATAAATCAATCATCAGGAAAGCATTCAGCAAAAAAGTCATACTTGAAGTTATGCCATACATTGATCCAGTCAAGAAAATACCTGCTTTCATGTTCAAATGGACAAATGGGACAACCACCTTTGACATGGTCACCACAGCTGGTGAGATCTCAATCCTGATAGAGAGACTCAATGGATTCATCAACAATGCACCAGTATACAATGCTTTAATTAAGCAAGAGATTAGAGATAGCTACCTTGAAACTAAGCTTGAAAAGCTTGACAGCCTATATGCTATGCTACTTGAAAACAGCAAAAAAGTTGACGAACAGAGCAATAGGCTTGACAATTTCACATCCAACATCAAACAAGAGATATCAACAGCATTCAGTGCAGCAGTTGGTTCGCTGATGGCTTATTTTACTAACACACAAAACCATTCAAATGCTTTGATGAGTCAAACTAATACATTAACAGGAGTGCTCACTGAAAATACAATTGGCATTATCCATGACAGTGAAAAAAATACAGAAACAGAAAGTGAGCATGATAATATTCCAGTTGAAGTTGAAATAGATACAGAGCAGTCATACGTTGACGCTAGTGAGATTAAAGAAACTCAGACAAATGAAGCTGGTGATGATGATCTAATTTCTACTGAGTTTTTATCTGATGAAGAGATAGAACGTGAAATACAGACAATGGATAAAGATGCCTTTTTGGCTGATTTGCTCAAAGATGAGTTTAATGTTATTGGCGCAAGCAATAGTGATGTAACCAAAGAGGACATCAAATCAATTGCACAAATTGAACGTGAAGAGCTAGACAAAAATGATAAGGGGCTCCATGATGATTTAGCCAAAAAGATATCTCTAGTTAAAAATAAACCAGTTGTTGAAAATGTCCAAAATTTTGAGAAGGAGATACCCTTGACAGAAGTATATCCTAAGCCCTTAATTGAACTGCTTACTCCAGAATTAAGTGATGCTAATGTTCCTCATTCAACATTTCCTGAGGAGGTCAAAGAGTATTATTCAAGAATCAATCTTAAGAAAATCATTGAGACTATAACCAAGGAACGTCCTAGATTAATTGATGATTCACTCTTATGCAATATGCTTGGCAATGTTTTCACCAAGAGAAATTTATCAGCAATGATGATTAACAGAGGAAACGTTGGTATACCTGCAACATCAGTACTTTATACTGCATCTCTATTTGCAGCTGGTTATGAAGAAATGTATATGACAAAAGATAAAGATGAACGTAAACAAATTGCGTTTAAATATGGTCGTCTTGCTATGAAATCATTTCTGGAACTATATTCCAATAAAGCAGATACTTCTATTGCTTCAAAGTATCATAAAGCACTATGTGAAGATATATTTAAAGAGCAAGATGAGAAATATGTGTGGAGATTATTTGTATTAGACAAGATGCTGGCTAAAGATAAATATGATTATAGCTATATTGACATACCTCTTTCAACTTTAAAACCACAAGAGAAATACTGTCTTGTAAAAGCATTGACTGATATATATTTACTGTTATGGTACTCTGAGGCTAAGCATATTGCCATTGGAAGTAACACACCAGGCTTAAATATGGTAGATGCATTTACTTTGATAAATAAACCCATGTACAGATTCACCAGAATGCTAATTGTAAATATAATAGCTAGTGCTACAACTAATGAAGAACGTAATACATTAAAATTAGCAGTGAGTGAATCAGTAGTGGCATTTGTTAAAGTATTAAAAGTACTTAATTGGGATTTGGATGTATATAAAGATGCTGTTATAACATTACTAGGTTCTATATCCTATATTAATCAATCTGATATTAAAAATAGACCAGTTGATTCAGATGGATTCATTGAAGGTACACCTATATATGCTGGAATACCTTATGGTGATATATACTCTATTATTAAATCAACATGTGATAAGATCAAAGAGAGGTCCAGCTAACAATGTTAAAGGAACTTATAGAATTATGGAAAAGGACTGTTATATTCACAGATAACAAAATACAATTAAGCGCCTATATCTTTGCACCTGTTATAAAAGAACTTATAGATTATCTTTACATTAAAGATACCAGAAAGATGTATGATAAACTGTTTGAATTAGAAAAGGACAGCATCATTGATGAGTTTAGATTTGCAGAAAGCACAACAAGAGAAGATTATTTGGATTACGATAGAGACATTAAAAATATGCTTCTTGAAATTGATTGGGAACAGGTATTGTTGTTTATAGTTGATCATTTAGATGAGTTTAAAGAAGTACTTGATAGTAATACATATAGTATATTAATTAACAAAAAAAGAATATTGGAAAAAATAAGTAACTATAAGGAAAGCAATAAAACACCAGAACAAATAAATAGGATTAATGTTTTTCTATTAAAGGTATCTGAATATTTACCTAAGAACCATTGGTTGATATATATCCTCAAAAACCATTGGATGGGTTCTATATTCGATTGTTTAAACAGTATTCTAATAAGTTTTGTCAAATTAAATAGTTTGATTATAGATGTTATTGATGAAGTATCTAATCTGTTATATGAACTTGATAATAGAACTAAATTGTCATCATCTAACTTACTAATACTATTGAGAAACGCATCAAAATATTATGATAAATATGCATTGGATATAATGGATATGCTGATTGATGGAAAGACTATAAGATATATATCTAAGATATTGGAAGAAAAGGGATTAAATACCAAAGAACGTTTATTATTAACAGATGCTGTATTATGGATAATAACAGCAGGTAGTCTTAAATCACTCAATAATGAGAAAGATAAAGATGACAATATAGTTCAAATGTTGAAAGTATATTATGAAAACTTTGTTTATCCTTCTGGTAAGAGAATGCTGATTGATTATCCAATAGAGTTATCTTCTTAAAATCTTTTATTTATATTTAATGGAAGTACATTTCCATTAAATAATAACTAATTTATATTTTGTAATATGGTATAGGGAAAGGTAGATTAATTTGTCTTATAAGAAAGTATCTAAAAGAGTTCCATATATACATACTACATTTGGACCATTTATAAATGCACTTAGATCGTTCTTTAATACAAATGTTTATAAATTTAATTTTACAATGGTAGGAACAATGGATAAAGCAATTCAATTAATTTTTCAATCACAAGCTGATCCTAATGTAACATTACAGGGTCCATTAATGCCTATGATTGTATTTACTCCAAATTTAGTAGAACAGGTGAAAGAAGTTGACTTTCCTTTTAGATATACTACATATCATCCATTTCAATCTAAATGGTTTCAGCAACCATTTATTTTTCAAGATGGATCAGCATTGGATATAGTAACAAGACGTATGACTGGTAGTGTTGACATTAGAGTATTTGCACATTCTTTGATGGAAATACATGATATTCAGATGGCTTTTCTGGATGCTTTTAGAGGTTATGGAAAGTGGATAATGTTAAATCATATTAAGCAATTTTTAGTAATTGAAGATAACGTTAGATTATTTACAGATGAAGGTGTTGAGTTTTTAGATTGGTCTAAAACTAATTTAAGTAATATGTTAATAAGATCAATAAATAAGAATAAATATTATTTACAAGTTGATACTGATGTTCAAGTTAGATTGGAAAGTCTGACAGATGCATCTGAGTTTTATGGAGGTACAGGTTTAAGTGAGTATGCATTAACTGGAGAGTTAACATATGAAATAGAACTACCAGCTTTATATAACCTGTATACTGATCTTGACATAGTGGATTTTGATGTTAACATATATAACGTATTTGTTCCTAATTATGATCTAAATATACCACCATCAGCATCATTTAAATTAATTGGTATATCTAAAGAAGAACGCAATGATAGGGTTGCATATATGTATGCTGATGAAGATCGTTCTTTATCTTTAGCTCAAATATTAAACAGAACAGTATTTGAAGTAGAATTACCAGAAGCAGGAGAAATAGTACCATTAATATTACAGAGTAATGAAATGGACTTATCTAAAGATTTCATAGTTTTAATTAATGGTGATATCTTTGAGGATATAGAAGTTATAGATAATCATACGATAAAAGTTAATTATACTAAAGCAAACACTGAACCTATTGTAATAGAAGTAATGGAAATTAATAGATTTTAGAAACATTACTATTATTCTGAAAGGAGATAATACTAATGCCAAAAGTTACAAGAATTGGAGACGAAGAAGAAAACACTTGTAACCCTGGATATGATTGTTGTCCACATCATAGAGTGGGTACAAATGCTACTGGATCACCCAATGTTTTTGTTAATGGTAAAAAAGTACATAGAGTAAATGATACAGGACCAACTAATTGTCCTCATGGTGGTACTTTTGAATCAATTTCTGGATCACCCAATGTATTTGTTAATGGTAAACCAGTTACAAGAATTGGTGATAGCACTAAGTGTAAGAAATGTGGATTAGTTGGTAAACATATAAGTGGATCACCTAATGTATTTGTTAATTAGCCAGTTATAAGAATTGGTGATAGCACTAAGTGTAAGAAATGTGGATTAGTTGGTAAACATATAAGTGGATCTCCAGATGTGATAGTAAATTAAAATACTATTTTTTAGTAGGGAGGTTAATTATTTATCATGATTAAACCTGAGGATGTATTAAAATATATAGATGAAATGAAAACAATAGAAGCCAAAGATGTAGAGAAACTTAAGAAGGATGTAAATAGCGATAATATTGCTTGGGTTGATAAACCAGCACAAGCTCCATTAGATATAAAGCAACAAGCTAATACTGATACAATTATTAGTAATAATAATATACCTGCAAAGATTACAAAAGAACTACTTGATGAATATTTGCGAGACTATTATATGGAACATGTTAAACAACGAAATTCCTATCAAAAAGAAAACCTCTCTGTTACTGATTTAGTTAATTGTATAAGAATGGTTTATTTTGATTTTGTCAATACTGAGCGTAAACGTAATTATATATATCCTTATGAAGAAATAGTTACAGAAGTAGGAAATACAATTCATTCTATTATTCAGAAAAGGATACCATGTATTGATAAAGAAGAAAAGATAAAGATCACAGATGTATTTGCTTTTCCTATTAGTTTTAGGATGGATATACATCTTAATGATAAAACTTTAATTGAAATAAAAACTATAAATGTATTGCCAGACAAACCTAAACCAGAACATATGAAACAAGCTATCATGTATGCATACTTTTTAAATAGATTTAAGAATTATAATATAGATTTAGTTCAATTATTGTATGTCAGTAGGGGTAAGATAGATATAAAAGTATTTGATATTCCTATTACTACACAATTGCTAGATAAAGTTGATATTAGTATAAAAGAGTATATTAATGATCTTAAGCGACATATAGATATGAATGTACCACCACCATTAACCAACAAATATATAGACAAAAATAAATGTTTCTTTTGTGATTATTCTTATATATGTCAAACAACATCAAATATTAAATATAAAACATATTCAGAAAAAATAAATTAAGAGGAAGGTAAATAAATGTTAGATATCTTAAACTTTTATGAGAAAAACTCATTTAAAAAGATTAAAAAGCTTGATAAAGAAGATATCGATCGTAATTTAACAAAATTAGATGATAATATAGTATGTTGGAATAATGAAGTATATGTACCTAATGATAATGATATGTATGACTTGATTAAATTAAGATATTTTTATTCTAATGTTGATTTCTCCAAGTTAGATACTGATATGATTATTATATTTAATGATAAATATGGAATATTGTATAATTTATTACCTAAAGATATAACGATATGCATAGTAAATGATGATGATATGCTAAATGATGAGAATGCAATATATATTAGAGAGTTAAATGGAGTAGATGAACAATTATTATTTTCATGCAATGATATTGAGAAATTTTCTACTAAAAAGACTGTTATATTATTAGACGATAATATAATAAAACTTTATGATATTCAAAATGCTAAGTATGGATTATTTATATCCAAAGTAAGTAATTTTGTAGTATATTCTTTCTTTGATTATGCTTTATCTATGTATTCAACTCTTGGTGAAAATAAAAAAGATGTATTTAGGATGAAAGAGATTATAACTGATGATGAATGGTGTTTAATAAAGACAGAAGCAGAGACGATTTAAAGATGATTACTAACAATCCTACTTTAGAAAGTCCTATATATGGTGAAGAATCATTTTATACAGATGATTTTTTAACTGAGAAAGAAGAAAAGAGATTTATTAGAGAAGTTGAGAAAATAGTGAGAAAATCTCCAGAATATGATAGATGGGTAAGATTTGTACATGGTGCATTAGGGACTGGATTTGTTTGTTATTTAACAGGACATACTAGTGATGAGTGTAAAATTGAATTACATCATTATCCAATATCCTTATATAATTATATCCAGATAGCTATATACAATAATGATTCTTTTACTTCTTTTGATATAGCTCATCAAGTCATGAAATGGCATTTTGAAAATATGATTGGATTTATACCATTAAGTCAGTCTGTTCATGAAATGTATCACAATAATTATCTAAAGATACCTATAGATATAGTTGAAGGAAATTGGGAAAGTATTTTATCAGTAGTAGATATTCCTGATAAAATAAAAGCACAAGTTGATATGTTAAAGACAATTACATTAGATACTGTTAGTGAAAATTGGGATATTAGAGAAAAACAATATGATTTAAAAATAAGATAAAGTAGGAGGTGAAATAATAGACAACAACTTATTGTCTATTATGACAAATGATAGGTGATATTGTTAATTATGTGATTTCCAATGATATTATATTAAGCTTAATAATAATAGCTGTCGTTGCTCTTTGTATTTATAGTTTCAGCAAACATAAGACTCTAAAAGATATAGTTATTGCTCTGTTAGGCATTATTGCATTTATCCTGCTTTTATTTAAGAAATCAAACAAAAGTATAGATGAAAAGATAGATAAGCTTGAAGAACAAAAAGAACAATTAAAAGATGAAATGCACAAAGTAGATGAAGAAGTAAAAGAAAATAAAGATCAATTTGATCAAGTAATGGATGAAAGAAAAGATATAGAGGCTGATTTAAATCAGAAGCTGGAAGATGCTCAGAAAATTGAGCCAAAACAAATTGAATCAGATCAAGATATATTAGATGCTTTCGACTTTGCTGCTGATGTAGCTAAAAAGAAGAAAAAAGCAAAATAGCTTATTTGATATTATTATGTTATTTGTTATGAGGTCAACTACCCAACGACTAAAGTCGTGGGCTTGATAGCCCCATGTTGACCAGGCTAAGGTTTGAAATAGAACCTACGTTATCTATGTCATGACACCCTAGGATGCCCTCCTAGTTCTAGGCTCTGTCGTATAGCATTAAACAGGTGTAGTGGGTTAAGCCAGTGTGCTATACGTGTAAGCATAGATAACATTGCCGAGGGAGATGTTACCTGCGTAAGCAGAGGAAAGGAGAAAATCCTATGGTATTTGTATTAGATATTAATAGAAAACCATTATCACCTTGTCATGAAGCAGTTGCAAGAAAATTACTTAAACAAGGTAAGGCTGCAATATTTAGAAGATATCCTTTTACTATAATACTAAACAAAGAAGTTAATGAAGATATAAAACAAGAATATAGGTTAAAAATTGACTATGGCAGTAAACATACAGGATTAGCTATACTGCAAGGAAATAACGTAATATGGTTAGGACAAATCGACCACAGAACTGACATTAAAAAGAAACTAGATGATAGACGTGTGTATAGACGTAAAAGAAGAAGCAGAAAAACTAGATATAGAAAACCGAGATTTTTAAACAGAAGAAGAGAAGAAGGTTGGATACCACCAAGTTTAGAAAGTAGAGTAAACAACATTAAAACATGGGTTAATAGATTACAGAAATTAGTACCTATTACCCATATATCATATGAAAATGCTAAATTTGACACTCAATTGATGAGAAATCCAGAAATAGGTGGAATAGAATATCAGCAAGGCACATTACAAGGTTATGAAGTAAAAGAATACCTTTTAGAAAAATACAACAGAAAATGTTGTTATTGTGGTAAAGAAAACGTCCCATTAGAAGTAGAACATATAATACCAAAATCACGAGGTGGTACAAATAGAATAGACAACCTTTG
>CALMHN010000072.1 GCA_937863745.1 uncultured bacterium
GAAACATTTATAGATATAAATGAAGGATAATCCTGTAAATTCAAATAACGAATTACATCGTTATCAGATAAAAAGGAATTTCCTGTTATTTCATAATGAGAAACTGGTTTTTCATATATATAATAGCCTATTGAAACTATTATATATATAAATAAAACAAATACTAATGTCCTAGGTATATTAAGTACCTTTTTCTTAACTTTCTTAGTCTTCATTAGTATTCACTTTCCTTTCTATTTATTATCTATTAAATCTTTTATGGCATCATAAATGATATCAGCCGAATTCGGTGTACTTAACTTTGTAAGGTTCTCTTTATAAGTTAAATATAAAGACTTATCATTAATTAATTTGTTTATATTTTCTTTTAATAAGTCGCTTGTTAAATTACTTTCTTCAATCATTAATCCAGCCTTAGAATCAACAATTGATTTAGCATTGTAATATTGGTGATTATTAGCTACATATGGTGATGGTATTAAAATACATGGTATTCCAAGCGTTGTAATCTCGGCCAAGCTTGATGCTCCAGCTCTAGTAACAATAATATCAATACTTTTCATTAAACCAGCTAAATTATCTATATAAGGTTCAATGAAAACATTACTTGGTAGATTTATCTTTTTAAAATTATCATAATAAGATTTTCCTGTAATATATAATACTTCATATGATTCGTTACCTATAGTTTTTAAAAATTCTTCCATTTTTTGATTTACAGATGCTGAACCAAGTGATCCATTTACAATTAAAACGCCTGGTTTTTCTTTGGCTAATCCATATTTTTCTTTGTTAATTGTTGGAGTATATATAGCATTAGAAGCTGTTGGATTACCAGTTACTATACAATTAGTATTTTTAAAATACTCTTTTGAATTAGGAAAACTTACTCCTACTAAATCTACATATTTAATCAATGCTTTATTAGCTTTTCCAGGTATACTATTTTGTTCATGAATGAATGTTTTTATTCCTAGTTTATGTGCTGCCCTTATAACAGGGAATGTTACATATCCTCCTACACCAATTACAATATCAGGTTTAAATTTTTTCATTAGTTTTAGACACTTAAAATAAGCTTTAGGTATTAATATTATATCCTCTAAATCTTTGCTTATTTTTTTAGAAAATCCATATATTTTTAAAGCTTCATATTTTATATTTCGAGCGGGAATTATATCTTTTTCCATTCTATTATGAGTTCCTATATATAAAATTTCTGAATCTGGTGCTTTTTCTTTTATCTTGTCAATTATGGCTAAGGCTGGATAAATATGACCACCTGTACCACCTGCAGTAATAATAACACGCATTACTCTCCACCTCTTGTTATAATTATATAATAAATAATATTTAATATATATTAAATAACATGATTAAAGTGTAAAGTTATTTTACTTTTGATAGTTTTGAATGACATCATGATTATATTTTTCATATGGAGTTAAATAATCCGCTTCATATTGTTCAAAATAAATTTTATTATTATTAGCTTCCTGAAGATAAATTTCAAATTGGTCCAAAATATCTTTTGCATAATTGGAATCATCATGATTGTATTTATAGAAATCACCATTATCAACATCAAAGCCCTCGATAAAATCTGATGGTTCATTAGACTCAAAAGAGTATCCATTTATTATGGATAAATATTTACCCGAGCCATTAGAAAGATAAACATCTTTATTAGTTGGATCAAATATTACGATTTTATCATCTAATTTAGTAAAAACACATTCATGATTAGCAACTGAATAATTATTAGGAACACCAATAACTCTTCCTGTTTCAAAGCCTAATGAAGATAATATATGATATAAGTTGTCCGCTTCATTTCGGCAAACCCCTTTACCATCGACAATGCTTATACCTAGATTACCAATAACTTCAAAGTCAGGATTACCATAGGTAAAATAATTACCAAAAGAAATATAGCCATTTTTTTCTAATATTAAATAGTTAGCAAATACTTCAAGGGGGTTATGTGTTAAATTAGCTTCTTGTAATTCTTTACTTATAGTATTGATATAGTCATCATAGTTATCATATAAATCTTTATATTTTATAGCATTAGTATTAGTTATATTTTGGGCCTCGAGCATACGCTTTTTAAGACCATTTTCTATTTCGTAATTCTTAGCTAGCATTAATATTAAGAACATATTTTCTAAGACAATAATTACCTTTAATGCATTTTGTCTTGATTTCATATAAACCCCTTTTTCCATAGTTAGTTATTATAGTATGAAAGATGTAATCAAACAACTAAATTTTTCTTACTTTATTTTTTTGTATCATCTCATTGTTAACACAAGAAATAGCATGAACAACTTTTAAACGGTCATAACCTTCAATGTGTTTTAAATCGATATGTTCAAGGCATTTATCCATATCATATTTATTGATATCATCATGTAATTCTTGAATACTTTCCATGAATTTGTGATCTTCTTTATGATTTTCATACATATAAAGAGATAAGTAATATCCCATCATGGAAATGGATGCTCTAAATATTTCAAAGAAATCATTTTTAATACTATAATCAATTCTTGATAAATGTTCATAGTAATTCATATCTGCATAATATAAACGATAATTTTCTTCAGTTAAAGCTCCTGTACTATCAAGAAGATTGCATACTTTAAAAATAGATGTTGCTAATGTTGCATAGTTATAAGCAGATGTGAATATTAGATTTTTTATAAGTTTAGCCTCTTTCTTATAGCCTTTTCTTTCTAAATAATCAAGATAAATTAACTCTTCTGTATAAGCTATAGATTCTGTGAATAAATGACTTATCTCATTTCTTTCATGATCAGGTTGATCACGAAAATGACTTAATTCATGTATCCAAGTTGCTGAATCTGCCACTAGAGAATTATTTTGGATTTCTATTTTATTTTTACCATCTGAATATAAACTTTTACCACACATAATGGAATTTAAAGTTATATCTTTAGGTTTTATATTTTCAATAGTAATGTTTCCTTCACGGATATATTTTTCTATATCAAAAGATATATTGTTTTCTTTATAAAATTTTTGAATTAATTCAATGTTAAAAGGAATATTAGATTTATTTAAAGATCTTATATTCATGTCATAATTTTTAGCCGAATAAAAATATAGATATTGCATAATATCATTGCAAGTATTATATAGAAGGCCAAATAATGATGCTATAACAGGAACTTCATGTTGAGTTCTTGTAACACCATCATTTACGACTTCTTGGATTTTATTTAGTTCTTCACAGCTTAAATTATTTGACATAAATATCCACCTGCATGTTATTCTACCACGAATGTAAAAAAAAGTATAAATTTTTAGTCTATACTCTTACCTACAAATGAAATGAGCACATAACCATTATCTGAGTTACCAGTCATAGTGCCTGTTCCAGCAAAGTTTGACATTTTAGATGCTCCATCAATTAACGTTGAAGTTTCAGCTGATGATGAAACAAAGCTCGTTCCGCCATATGCACCAAGTCCAACGTTAAAGTTTATGTAAGCTGATCCACGAGTTGCGCCGCCATAATATCCGCCTCCGCCTCCGCCTCCGCCAGACTGAGTTGTTATTCCTATCGTTCCAATACCTAAAACACCATTGGATCCTGAAGCCAAGCCACCTGGTTGCCCATCTACGGTATACCAACCTCCGGCTCCACC
>CALMHN010000073.1 GCA_937863745.1 uncultured bacterium
TTGGAAGTACCATTATTGATACTTCCAAACGATATCTACCTCTTGTAATTAAATAAGTTTAACATTGTATCTGTTAATATACTAAACTCATTTTTAATTTCTTCTAAACTACTTAAAATTTGTATTTTATAATACAAATCACATGTATCTATATAATTGCATTTAAAATATAGAAAATATTCAGTTTTATCACTATACATCAAACACAATATATTTATTTGTACACCGTCAACTACATTTAAACATATAGATTTAGGAACAAAATGTACATTTGATCGTTTAGTTAATATATCTATTATATTAGTAGTTTCATATATCACAAAATGTTTTCGTACTAGTTTATTAACTTTTCTACTAGTTTCTTTATCAAACAATTTTGTGGTTATGCGCACATCAATCACCTTTAAACAATTGTTCTAATTCTTCGTCAGAGGGTAACTCAAAATCTGTTGAATATACTTGTTCACTACCTTTACTTTTATCATAACTTTTACCTCTACTTATAACTCGTATATTTCTACATTTTATATACGTATATGATACATTTTTACCAGACTTATCTGTATATATATTAGATTCTAAACTACCGATAATTAGTACACCTGTACCTTTTTGTAAAACTTTCATAGCATAATCAGCAGAGCTATTGTATGTCTCTATATTGAAAAACATAGGTATACTATTTTCTTTATAGCTCTTGTTGTATGCTATAGTAAATCTAGTTTTCTTAAATTCTGTACCATCATCCTTTTTAAACACTCGATATTCAGGGTCTTTTATTAAGTTACCTTCTATAACTATGTTATTTACCATTATTATACCTCCTTAAACATATTATTATATATCTGTTGTTTCTGTTCTTCTAACATATGATTTAACATCTGTAACTTTTTAATTCTATCATATATACTTTCTTTTTCATATTCTGTACATTCATCTAACATACCAAATAAAAACTTTAACTCTCTATTTACAATTTCAATATTTATATCAATAAGTTCAGTTTTTAATATAGATTCGTTGTAACTTAAATCGTTGTAATACATATCCATTATATCACACTCCTTTATTTAACTTATCTTTTTGTATAAAATACTGCCATTTATCCTTTATATCTACGTATATATCAAATAAATCGAATGTATAAAGAGTATTATAATAATAATCCCAAGATATGCTTCCGTAATTAATGTTTCTAGTTCTTCTTAAATAATCACATTTTACATCAACTTCATTTATTCTTACAGAGGAATATTGTACATCAAGAAGAAACAGTTGTCTTTTACCATTAATATACTCTACTTTAAATATAGGGTATATATATCTAAAGAAAGTATTTTTATACTCTTGCTTAATATATTTACCAGTGTTAATAAATAAATCATCAGGTACACCAAAATTGTTGTTTATTGAAACTATACTTTCTATACTCATCAATACAGGTATTTCTTTTTCACCTTGATATACAAAGTCATAGTATCCTTCACCAACCCATTCTATAACTTCATACTGATGTTTGTATTTAATCACATCTTCTTTACTAATCAATCCTTCATTAACAAGTTCAGTTACATATTGTTCATAATATTCACCTGCATTATATTTATCATTGAGATATACAGGTCCGTTTCTACTATTAGCGTTTATAAACTGTAAGAAATTTACATACACTTCTGGATTCATATTATCACTCCTTATAATATCTTTCTATATACATTTTCCATATATCGAATTGACAATCACATGTATCCCATTCTTCTACTATCCATGGTATATCATCAGCTGGATTCTTTTTCCCTTCCCATTCTGGTATATACTCTGTTTGTTCAGTTATCATATCAAAGAATACATTAACCCAACCAGATGACATAAATGTCTTATATTGATTTTCTATTTCTTGTCTCTCTTCTTCTAACCATTCTTTAAACATTTCGTCATCTGTTTGTACGTCACGTGGTTTAAAAGATTCAAACTTATCTTCTATAAACAGTAATATATCCCATTCATATTCAGAAAATACTTCTATAGGTACATCAACACCAAACCACGGTTCATC
>CALMHN010000074.1 GCA_937863745.1 uncultured bacterium
TCCAGCTAAATCTTTTTTAGCCTTTTCTTTTAATTCTACTCTTGTCATATATAAACTTTTCTCTGCTATTATTATATCTCATTTATTATTTTGTACATACTCAATTTTATTTTTTTTATAAAATTAATAATGATTGACTTTAGATATAACATTTTCTAAAATTGATGTATGAAAGGAATAAAATATGATTGAATTAAAAAGTTCTAATTTTAATGATGAAATTAGTAAAGGTAAAGTATTAGTTGACTTTAATGCTACTTGGTGTGGTCCTTGTAAAATGATGGCACCTATCTTGGAGGCAACTTCAGGTGAAGTTAAAGATATTAAATTTACTGGATTAGATATTGATGATAATGAAGATATAGCTATTAAATATAATGTTATGTCTATTCCTACATTAATATTATTTGTAGATGGTAAAGAGATTAAGAGAAGTGTTGGCTTAATATCACATGATGAGCTAATAGATTTTCTTAAGTAGGTCATTATGTATGATATTATAGTTGTTGGTGCAGGTCCTGCTGGATTAACTGCGGCAATTTATGGTGCTAGAGCTGGTAAAAGCGTTTTAGTACTTGAGGCTAAAAGTTATGGAGGACAAATTATTAATACACCAAAGATAGAAAATTATCCTGCGATGCCACATGTATCAGGTTTTGATTTTGCAACCGATCTTTATAATCAAGTTTTAGCATTAGGTGTTACGATAAAGTTTGAAAAAGTTCTTGATGCCTTTGATCATGGTGAATATAAACTTGTTAAAGGTGAAAATAATGAGTATAAAACTAAAACATTAATATTAGCTACTGGTGCTGATAATAGAAAACTTGGAATTGATAAGGAAGAGGAATTAACTGGTCATGGTGTTTCCTATTGCGCTAGTTGTGATGGTAGCTTCTTTAAAAACAAGATAGTTGCTGTTACTGGTGGAGGTAATGTAGCTATCGAAGATGCTAATTATTTATCAAATATATGTAGTAAGGTTTATTTAATTCATAGAAGAGATACTTTTAGAGCCGATGATGCTGATGTTGCTGAATTAAAGAAAAAAGATAATGTAGAATTTATCTTAAATAGTAATGTTACTAAATTAAATGGTGATAATGTACTTGAAAGTATAGAAGTTACTAATAAGATTACTAATGAAGTTAAAACAATTCCTTTATCTGGTTTATTTATTGCTGTTGGGCAAGTCCCAGAAAATGAAAATTTTAGAGATTTAGTTAATATAGATGATCGTGGTTATATTATTGCTAATGAATCATGTGAAACTAATGTCCCAGGAATATTTGTTGCTGGAGATGCTAGAACCAAAACTTTAAGACAATTGGTTACAGCGGAAGCTGATGGGGCGATTGCCGCGACTAGTGCTTCTAGAATAAAATAAGAGGATTTTAAATCCTCTTTTATTATGCAAAAAATACGTTATACCATTTTAAGAATGTATATACACTCCAAACTTTACGATAATTATCATGTTTATTGTTATAATGTTCATCTAATAATTTTATTAATAACTTTGTATTAAAATATTTATTAGCTATATCTGAATTAAATTCCTTTTTAATATCCTCATAAACATCTTTATCTCTCATCCAATCACGAACTGGTACAGGAAATCCTAATTTTTTCTTATTGTATACTTCAGTTGGTATAGCTTTCTTAGCAGCCTCTCTCATTACTACTTTAGTATTTTGTTTAGTAACTTTATATTCAGTAGGTAAAGAAGATGCTAATTTGAAAACATCAACATCGGTAAATGGTACTCGACCTTCAATAGAATTAGCCATGGTCATACGATCAGCTTTTAATAAGATATCTTTTTGTAACCAAAACTTAATATCAATAACTTGCATCTTTATTAAATCGTTTTTGTCTTTGAAATTTGCTAAATATGGGGCAATAATATCAGCATTAGAAATGGCAGGTTTTACACGACATAGGTGTTTAACTTCCCTTTCTTCCCAGATAGGATTTACTCCGACATAACGGTCTTCTACTTTTTCGCCATGTCTAATCAAATAATTAACGCCTCTTACAGGTGGTAATAGTTCTAGAACTTTGGCTATTCCATGTCTAATTGGGAATGGTATTTTATCATAGGCCATATAATCTACTTGGGTACGATAAGTATTGTATCCACCAAAGAATTCGTCTGCTCCTTCTCCGGATAATACTACCTTAACATCTTTACTTGCTAATTGAGCTACAAAATATAAAGATACAATTGCAGGATCACTTGATGGTTCATCTAGATAATACATTATTTTATCAAGAGAATTCATATACTCTTTCTTACCTATTTTAACTACTTTATTATTTATATTTAATTTGTTTGTTAGATCTTTAACATATGATGTTTCGTCATATTTTTTTATATTATAACCAGCTGTATAAGTTTTATCTGGTCTAGCTAAGGCTACAAGGTAAGATGAATCTACACCTGATGACAAAAATGAACCTACTTCAACATCAGCAATCATATGATGTTCAACTGATGATTTCATTGTCGTGGCTACTTTATCGGCAGTTTTTTCAAAATCCTCTTTTTTCTCGTTAAAACTCAACTCAAAATATCTTGTTATTTCTAATTTATCTTCTTTATATACAAGATAGCATCCTGCATCTAAGCGATTTACACCCTTAAAAAATGTTTCTGTAGTTGGTGTAAACGAAAATCTTAAATAATTTGGTAAGATGGAATCATTAAATTCCCTTTTAAAAGATGGATGATCAAGAAAGGCCTTTATTTCAGAAGCAAACATAAGCGTTTTTGTTTCTTTATTAAAATAGTAATATAAAGGTTTGACACCAAATGGGTCACGGGCACAGAAAAGTTCTTTCCTTTTTTTATCATATATAGCAAAAGCAAACATGCCTCTTAAATGTTTAGGTAAATCATGTCCCCATTTTTCATATCCAGCAATTAATACTTCTGTATCTGAATCAGTCTTAAAATCATATGAAGTTAGTTCTTTTTTCAACTCTTTATAATTGTAAGCTTCTCCATTGTAAACAATGACTACATTTTCATTGTTAGATATCATTGGTTGTTTACCACCTTCAATATCAATAATAGATAATCTTCTTTGAGCTAATGCAAAAGATCCATCAATATAAAAACCTTGGGCATCTGGTCCTCGATGAGCTATTCTATCCGCCATATCTTTTAATATTTGTTTTTTGTTCTTTTCATTTCCGACGAATCCAACAATTCCACACATAGTAATCATACTCCTTATGTATTTAATTATACGACAATATGAATGTCAATTAAAGTGCAAGATATGTTAATTACTCCGTAAAGTTTGCAATTTTACTTTAGATAATTTATAATTTTTACATAAGGTGGAGGTGGATAAGCGTGAACGTAAAAAGAAATAAAGTTATTATTATATCCTATAAAGATGATATATTTGATTGCATTATTTATGATGGTAGTGGTAAAAAGCAACATTATACGGGAAATCGTGTTAGTAAAGTCTTTCATTTTTTGAATGATTTCCATATTAGAAAATTTGAAATTAATGATAAAAGTTTATCAATAACTTCTAGAGATGCCAACGTTATTATTTATAATTATCATAGATTATTTAAATTAGGATATTTTGATGAATGTCCAATGATTAAAGATATAGTAATTGATCAATGTATGAAAGCAAGAAAACATATAGTTGTTAAAAAAAGGTCTCCATTAACTTTAAAAAAAGGGACAAGAGAATTAGCCTTATGTATGATGTTAGCAGCAACAATAGGAACTTCTATTGGTACTGTTAGTACTTCAGCAGAAGAACAAAAGGCAACCGAGATTAGTAATGTTGCTGGAATGATTGATAATGATGATTACAATTTAATAAATGATAGTACAAAGGCTGTTACTGTTGAGGATATTCCTATGAATAATAATGTAAGTAGTAATAATCCTGATATAATAGTTAGTAATTCTACTGAGGAAGGTTCTACGAATTATAATAATGATGCTAATTCAGGTGATTCTATAAGTTCTAGTAATAATGCATCAACTGAAAGTAGTGTAAACGATTATGATGTTGCCTACTTAGATTATGTCCCTTCTCAAGATGATAAAATTGAAAATAATGTTTCTCGATACATGGATATTATAAATAAATATTCTGCTAAATGGGGAATATCACCAAATACAATTAAAGCCATGATGTC
>CALMHN010000075.1 GCA_937863745.1 uncultured bacterium
CAAGCAATGCACCTATTAAATCTATTATTTTGATAGTTGGATTTAAAGTTGTTATTGGTTTTATTATGGGTATGTTAATTGATTTATTTTATAAAAATAGCACTAACAAGGATTTTGAAATGTGTGAAGATGATCATTGTGGATGTGAAGATTCTATTATTAAATCATCTATTATTCATACTTTAAAAACTTTACTATTTATTATTGGGATTACTTTTATTTTAAATTTATTATTTGCTAATTATTCTAATGAACAAATAGGATCTTTATTCTTAAAAGATAATGTATTTGCTCCTTTCTTAGCTGCTTTATTATGTTTAATTCCTAATTGTGGCCCTTCAATTGTTTTAACTGAATTATATTTAAATGGAGTAGTTAGTATAGGTACTTGTATAGGTGGTTTATTAACTGGTTCAGGTTTAGCTTTACTTGTTCTATTTAAAAATAATCATGATGTTAAAGAGAATATTAGAATAATTTTAATAGTTTATTTTATTGGTTCTATTGTAGGTTTATTACTTAATATATTTAATTTGTTTATGTAAAATAAAAAGTTCTAGTTATCTAGAACTTATTTTATTATGGAATCTAAAGCTAATTTAATCATATTGTTTAAATTAGTTTCTCTTTCTTCTGGAGTTATTATAACACCAGGTTGGAATTTTGAGTCAACCACGGTCATGAGAACTGATGCTTGTTTATGTTCGATTCGTGCAGTATGTAATAAAGCAAAAGCTTCCATTTCTGTTGCTAATAAATATTCATTTACTGGACATTGTTCTTTTATATGATCAATGCTCGAATAAACATCGAAGACATCACTAGTTAAAGTTGGGCCTTTTTTAAGATCAATTCCATCTTCTTTAGCAGTTGATTCAATTGTATTATTTAATTCAACATTAGTCTCTAACATATTGTCATCATATTTTCCCCATTGATAAGAGAAGTTTGATGGAGTATAAGCACCAGTTGATAAGATTGTATCATTGATTTTTACTTCAGGTTTATTTGAGCCACATGTTCCAATTCTAATTATTTTATTTACATTATAGAAATGGAATAATTCATAGGAATATATTCCCATAGATGGCATACCCATGCCTGATCCCATGACTGTAACGGTTCTACCTTTATAGGTACCTGTAAAAGCAAACATATTACGTATTGTATTTACTAGTTTTGCATTTTCCAAAAAATTTTCAGCAATATATTTAGCTCTTAATGGATCTCCAGGAAGTAATACTAATGGAGCAATATTTTCTTTTTCTGTAACGATATGTACAGGATTCATTTTAAACACCTTCTTATTATATAATCATAACATAAATATGCTATAATAATAACTATTAATGAAAGGTAAGCGTGTAAATATGGAAAGTAAAATTATTGATAAGGGATCATATAAAGTACATTTAATTAAGAATGATAAGTTTAAAGATATTCAAATGTATATTGTTATGAGAATGGAATGCTCAAATGATGATTATAAAGTATTTGCCGCTTTCTTAGGCGACTTTGCTTCTTCTAAATATTTTAATAGTAATATTGAAAGATATCGTAAGGAAGAAGAATTATATGATACAAAACCTTCATTTAATATTTCTCATGTTGGTAAATTATTAGAACTACGTATAGGAATGAATTTTTTAAATCCTAAGTATGTAAATGAAGAATTTTTAAATAAGGCAATTGAACATTTATTTATGATTATTAATAATCCTAATTATGATGATAAATGCTTGGAAATTGTTAAAGGTAAATTAAGAAATATAAGAGAAAATATTGATACATCTCTTAGTTCTAAAAGTATTGAAAATGCTATTAATTTAGGTATTCCAGATTCACCTTTAGCTAAATCATTTTTTTGTAAAGAAGATGTTATTAATAATTTAAGTATATCTGATTTAAATGAAGGATATAATAGAATATTTAAGAATGCTAATGTTCACATATATGTTGCTGGTGATGTGGATGAAAAAATAGTTAATATAATTGATAATAATGCTAAATTTAATAAAAATAAGGTAAGTGATAATTTTTATCATATTGAAGACGTTAGAAAAAATGTCTTAAAGCATCATGATTTTTATGATTCAAATCAATCTCATATTGTTGTTATTTATAATATATTAAATAATGATAAAGTTAATAATATTGATCTTCAAATATTTGATTATATATTAGGAGACTTATCCTTATCATCTAAATTAATTGTTAATTTAAGAGTTAAAAATTCTTTATGTTATAATGCTAATTCCAGTTATAGTAAATACTCAGGAATACTTAAAATATATACTAGTGTTGATAATAATAATGTTGATAGAGCACTTGAATTAATAAACTTAAGTGTGGAAGAAATGAAAAATAAAATTACCGAAGAAGAACTATTAACAGCTAAGAATAATATTATAAGTGAATGTGAAGATATAGATAATAATAATGCTAGTGTTTTATTTAATAAAATTAATGTTGATTTATATGGGTATGAAGATAAGGATGAAGTTTTAAGTTATTTAGATAAGGTTTCAATAAATGATATTAGTAAAATATTTAATAATTTAAAAATAAATACGATTTATATTTTAGGTGGTGGTAATAATGGAAAAAATTAGTATTCTTGGAGTCAAGGAAACAATATATAAAGAAGTACTTGATAATGGCTTAGAAGTAATAATGTATCCTATGAAAAATGTCAGTGATTTTAGTGTTAAATTAACGACTAAATATGGGAATGATTATGTTAAATTTAAACATGAAGGGGATAGTAAATGGATAGAAACTCCATTTGGTGTTGCTCATTTTCTTGAACATTTAACTTTCCATATGGATGGATATGAAGCTATGGATGTGATTACTAAAGATGGTAATTATTCCAATGCATATACTAATAGTGATTGTACTACTTATGTTTTATCAGGTACGATTAATTATGAAAAAGATTTAGCATTTTTATTGAAATATGTTTTTACACCTTACTATACAAGTGAAACTGTTGAAAAAGAAAGAGGCATTATTAGAGAAGAAGCTAAGCGTAGTTTTGATAATGTAGATAATCAATTTTATTATAATTGCAAAAAAGCTATTTATAAAAATAACCATCATCGTGATTATGTTACTGGTTCAGTTGAGGATGTTGATAATATAACTATTGATGATATAACTAATGCTTATAATACTTTTTATAAGCCATCTAATATGTTTTTAGTTATATGTGGTTCAATTGATGTAGATAAATCTTTAGATATTATTAAGTCAACTTTAAATGAATTTGATTTTAAAAATGAAGGTAAAGTTGTTGTGGAAGATGTTGATGAACAGGTTGAAGTTTATAAGCATGAATCTATTATAGAAGATAAAGTTAATATTATTAAAACTTCAGTTTCATTTAAAATGCCTTTTAGTTATTTTAGTAGTTTAAAGCTAAGTACAAGGGATTTATATCGTTATTTACATTTTATATTTACTATAAACTTTGGAGCTACAAGTGATTTTGCTATTGATATAGAAAATAATAATATTGCACCTAGTAGTCCAAGTGTTTACGTGGAAATTGAAGATAATTTCTTTATTGGTACAATTGAAATAACTACGAATAAAGATAAAGAGTATATAGAATTGCTTAAGAAATATATTAGTAATATAAGTGTAGATGAGCAGTCTATTATTAGAAAAAGAAATTCGGTAATTGGTAATTATATAATGCATTTTGATGATTCTAATGATGTTAATCATGATATAGGATCTGACATATTAATGTTTGGAGACTATGCACCAGATGAGATGGAAAAGTTAAATAATTTAGACATAAATATGATAAATAAAATCATTAAATTAATTGATAAAAATAATTATAGTATTATTAAATTAGTACCTAAGAAGAAATAGTTTTCTTCTTTTTTTATGGAGTTTTTTTATTTGTCTTTGTATATAAAGTGTAGGAGGACAAAATGGAAAATATTAAAGAGTTTATAATTAATCATAAATATATTTTAGGAGGGGCGTTAATTGTTTTAGTTTGTGGTTCAATTTTTTTAATAAATTATTTTATGAATGATAATTATAATGATAATGTAATTGCATTAGAAAGTAATGATATTACTACAAGTGAAAAAAGTACAACTACTTCTATTTTAGTTGATAATAGTTTTTATGTTGATATAAAGGGAAGCATTAATAAACCGGGTGTTTATAAAGCTAATGATACTATGATAGTAAATGATATTATAGGTTTAGCTGGTGGATTAAAGAGTAATGCTTATACAAAGAATATTAATTTAGCTGAAAGTGTAACTAAAGGTATGATCATATATGTTTATAGTAAATATGAAATCTATAGTGATGATATTAAAAGTAGTACAACCTGTTCAACTAATGTTATTACATATGGAAGTAGTACAACAACGAAGAAAGAAACTACAACAACTGAAGTACAAAGTATAATTAACATTAATACAGCAACGATAGAAGAATTACAAACATTAACGGGAATAGGTGAGTCTAAAGCAAAAGCCATTATTGAATATCGAGAAAAGACACCTTTTGTTAAAATAGAAGACATTAAAAATGTAACAGGTATTGGGGATTCTTTATTTGAAAAAATTAAGGATAATATTTCAGTATAATTATTCGTGGTTAATTCTATTATTAATTATATTATGTGTTTCTTTTATTAGATGTATAGTACCTTGTCAAAGTAAATATAATTTAGATGATAAATCTATAGAAGGTTTATTAACCGATTATAAAATAGATGGTAATAAGTTTATATTTATTGTTAAGGGTAAAGAATTAGTTAAGGGTACTTATTATATAAAAACAGAGGAAGAAAAAGATGAATTTAGCAATTTAAAATTGGGAGTTAATATACGTATTAATGGTGAGTTAAATGAACCTAGTAATAATACGATACCTAATACGTTTAACTATAAAAAGTATTTATATTATATGCATATAAATTATGTGATGAGTGCAGATGAAATTATTGTTATAGATAAAAAGACGGATATATTTTATTATATTAAAAATAGTTTAATTAATTATATTTCTTCTTTTAAAAGTAAAGGATATTTAGCGACTTTTATAATTGGTAATAAGAATATGTTAGATGATGGAGTTTATGAAAAGTATCAGGATTTAGGTGTTAGTCATGTATTTGCTATATCTGGTATGCATGTTTCAATTTTAGCAATGGTTATTTTAAAACTAATGGGAAAAATTAAGGATAGTATTAAATATGGAATTGTTATTTTATTCTTATTATTTTATTTATTTATAACAAATTATGTAGCATCTGTTGTGAGATCAGTTGTATTATTTATTTGTCTTTATTTAAATAAGAGATTTAATTTTAATTTAAAAACGATAGATGTCTTTTATATTGCAATTAGTATTATATTAATAATTGATCCTTTTATGATGCATAACATAGGATTTATATATTCAAGTTTGGTATCGTACTCTTTGATTAGATATAGTTTTATTATTAAGGGTAATTATTTCTCAAAATGTTTAAAGATTAGTCTCATTGCTTTTATGGTAAGTTTACCGGTTACTGTTAATTCTTATTATAGAATAAATATTTTATCTTTTATTAATAATTTATTCTTTGTACCAGCAATTAGTTTTGTTGTCTATCCGGGATCTTTAATTACGCTTATAGTTAAACCATTTGATAATATTTATTATTTTATCATGGAATTTGTGGAGCTTATTTCCTCTCATTTGTTTGTTTTAAATGTTATAATTCCAAAGATGAATTTGTTTGCCGTTATAGTTTATTATGCGTTGCTATATTTATTTTTAAATACTTATAATAAAAAATACTTAGTATTGATGATAGTAGTAATTCTAATTAATAAATATAAATATTTATTAGATGATAGATACTATATATATTGTATGGATGTTGGACAGGGGGACTCTGGCTTAGTTATTCATAAAGATGATGTTATCATGATTGATACGGGTGGTAAAACTAGTTATCAAAGTGAATCATGGATGATTGGTAAAAAGTATTATTATACGGATAATATTATAACATTCTTACATAGTATTGGAGAAACTGATATTGATTTTTTAATCATTAGTCATGGTGACAATGATCATATAGGAGAAGCGGTTCATTTGATAGAAAATATTAAAGTTAAAAATGTTAAATTAAATATGGGAAGTTATAATAAGGCTGAATATGAAGTTATTAATACAGGCGTAAAGGTAGTTGATTATTATGATTCCAAAATTAATTATCAATTTTTATATTCAGGGGTTATTTATGATAATGAAAATGATAATAGTTTAGTTATTTATTTTGATATAAATGGTTTTAAATTTCTTTCTATGGGTGATGCTTCAACAATAAGTGAAAAAGACATTATGAAAAGATATAATTTGTCTCATGTTAATTTATTAAAGGTTGGTCATCATGGTAGCAATACATCTAGTTCAATAGAATTTATTAATAAAATAAATCCAAGTATTGCTTTAATATCTGTTGGAAAAAATAATAAGTTTGGACATCCTAAGCAAAGTGTTTTAGACATTTTAAATCATAGTAAGATATTAAGGACAGATATTGATGGTAGTATTGAAATTGCTATTAATAAAAATGGATATAAAATGATTACTTATTTACCATAGAGGAGAATTGAGTTTAAATTTTTTAATAGCAACATTTAAGAGTGTATGAAAGCATAT
>CALMHN010000076.1 GCA_937863745.1 uncultured bacterium
TAATATTAAATATAATAAATTAAAGAACTATGGTAAAATAATAATAATTAAATGAATAACTATCAACAATAACAATAAATATAGTCATCTTCATATAATATATATTATGTTAACTTCTATATTTCTAAATAAAAGATGATTAATTATTAATCACCTCTATTCACATTTAAAACCTTTATCATTAATAAGATAACTTTTTAAATTATTTCTATCATTAAATATATTTTTATATAAGAAATTATAATTAGCTCTAGATAAAGCCATCGTATTATTTAAATCAAAAGTTATTTTTAATTTAGCACCTTTGTCAGTATTTGTTTTTTCAGCAATAATTCCATCATATGAATTATAATTATTATATAAAGTATTTATATAACTTCTTGTACTAGATATATTTTTATACAAATTACTTTCATAATCTAAATTAACTATTAATTGATATAAATTACCATTATTATAGATCAATTCATAATCCATATAGTTAATATATTCAGAATTACTATTATCACTCTTATAACACTTCAAACTAGTTAAATTTTGTGCTTCAGTAGAAGTGGGGGAAGTATTATCAGAAATACGAAAATGGATAGATGAATAAAGAGCATATCCCCCTATTCCACCAACAAGTAATATGATGGAAATAATAACCCCAATAGATATTTTTAAAATAGTATTATCATCCATAAAATCATCTTTCCCTCTCCTACTTTTATTATATATTATTTATATCATAAAAAAAGAAAGTATTAAACCTTTCTTGATTGTATTTCCGCCATTTTCTCAAAAACTTCAGGAGCATTTTCATTAGTAATCTTATCATATCCTAATTCTCTTAATGCTTGAATTTTTTCGGTAGTTAATTGTTGAGTACGGCTTAACTTTTCTTCATTTCTTGATTCAATTTCTTGAACAAAATCATTTCTTGATCTAATAACTCTAGTCTTAGAAGGAGCACCATGCTCAAATAAATTAAATGCTGAGTAAACTATACCTTCAAACATAAATTGTTGTTCTTCATCAAATTTAAATTCATTTGGATTAGTAAATCCATAATTCTTTGATAAATAAGCTAATGTATATCTAATAACATCAACAGAATCCATAGCTTGTAATAAATTATACATATATTTTAAAGAATAGAAGTTTTCTTCATGATTATTAGAATCTAATAACTTTTCCTTTATTAAATAAGTCATATCACTTATAAGTGCATGTTCTTCCTTTTTTAAACCCTTAAGATCTAAATAATCATTATCAGTTTGTTCTTTAACTCCATCATTTAATCGATCTTCTACTTCAAGTAAATAATTAGTAGAAACTTTAATAGAAGCAATTGATTCTTCAGCACTTGTATCATCATCATTTATATCTAATAATTTTAATAAAAGAATCTTCTTCTCCTTTGGCCATTTATTTATATCATCTAAATCTAAGTAATTATAAACCATTTGTCTAGAAACGCCTAAATATTTAGCTAATCTAACTTTAGAAATTCCTAACTCCTGTAGTAATTTATTCAAATCATTCATTGATAAACTTCCCTTCTATCATTTACATATCAATCATATCAGTTTACTAGTAAAGTGTCAACCCTTTACACTTTAAAATATTAATTAATAAAATTACATAATCTAATTGTCATCGTAGATTAAATATGTTATTTTTTATAATGTGAGGACAGCAATATGAATAATACAGATAAAAATAAAATAATTAAAAACATTGATAAAAAACTAGAGATATTATCTAAAACCATGGATGAAGATAATTTTATTGAATTTATGAATAATAATCAAATAGTATTAAATTATAATCGTCTATTAAATAACATTTATGTAGGAATTTATCCATCATCAATGAAAATGTTATTATCAATTGATATATTAAAAAAGATAAATGAAATAGTTTGTAATGAATTATTAACCATATAAAAAGGGATTAGTAAATAACTAATTCCTTTTTCTTTGTATTCCTGTTTTTATTTTATTTAATTGTTCTTTTCTAACGTCATCTAAAAGCTTCTTAGCATTTTGAATATCATGATTATCAATCATTTGGGAAGCCACTATTAATTTAGTTTCCATATTAAGTTCTTTACTATCTACTACTTTGTAATAAGTTACAGGATCTTCTGATTCTATAAAATCAAACTTTAACTCTTGTTTTTTCATTAATACATCTTCCTTTCTCTTTATAAATACTAATTACATTATTCTCTTTTAATACATTATTTTCAATCATTGAATAAAAGATATTTAAATTAGCTCTAAAATCATTAATAGATTTGCTATTACCGGCCAATATATGATTTATTCTTGTTTCATTTTCCCTAATAAAACTCTCCACATTAGTAAAAATCTTAATCCTCATTTCATTAGGAATCGTAGCCAATTCCATATAATTACTGTATTTCCATGATTTAACTATTTTTCCGCCTTCTTCAATGGCAATATGAATAAGTTTATTTAATATATAAGCAGCATCATTATCATTATAACTATCTAAGGCATGACTAAATTGCGTAGCATCATCATATAATATATTAATTTGAAACTTATAATAGTCATTGCAAATATCTGGATACTCTACATTATGCTTCTTTTTAATCTTTTCATCCAAGATAACTTCCTCAATACTCCTAGGGTGACCATCCTTCGTAAAGAATAAATTAAATATAGGATACTTTTTCAAAGTATCATGATTTAATATAATATGTCTAACTATATAATGCATATTTAAATAATCTCGTGAATAGCAAGCTTCATTTGACTTCTTTGTAGCCATAAGTTTATCAAGCTTTGCTCTCTCCGTTAAGTATTCCTTAGCACCTAAAGGTAATTTATAATTTTTAATATTTAATCTTAAAGTCCTGATGGCAAAATTGAATCCATAAGTAACAGCATCATATTCACTTTCATTACTATGATAATTAACAGAATATTCCTCAAAATCAGGAGTCGATAATATTTCTCTTAATAAATTATTAACTGAGTAATTATATGCAAGCATACTAATATTATTATTTTCATATTCTATTCTTTGCTTTAAATGCCTTGTTTCATGAGCCACGGCTGATACATAAAAGGCACCTCTAGTTAATCCATATTTAGGATTTTTAGTTATATTAGATCTAAATATTTTGATTTCATGATTAGAAGTAAAACAAGCTAAGCTATCATTAGAATATATGCCTCCATTTGGAATATCACATATATATACATTAATGGGTTCAACTCCCAAATCTTTACATGCTAATACATGGCTGTATTTAATAATAAAAAACAATTCTCCAGGTGATATTTGACCATTTTGATCTTTATTAAGTAAATAAGCATATATTCTATCACAGGCATTTTTATATTTATCATAATTATTAATTAATAAAGAATATAAAGAATCTTCATAAGTTTTATCAAGCAATTTGCCATCTATAATGTCTTTATAAGTTTCATTACATTTCTCACGTAAAAAAGATCTACAACCTCTTAATTTTAATGCAGTATCATCATCTAAAAAATCAAATATTAAATCACTTGATAAAAACTTAAAATCATAAAAATAATTACAATCCACATTATCAACAAGAATCTTAGCATAAGCTCTAATATCACTATCATTATAATTAAGAAAACCAAGCTCTTTTAAATGAAATATATAATTATCAATCCTATCAATATTTTTAACAAAATCAATATCAACTGGCTTTGTAAGATTACATATACTATTTTTCATATTAATACAGGAAACTATTGCTCCACTATCTCTAGCTGACGAAGAAATACTTTTCCTAAATTCATTATTCGTAAAACCCTCTAACAAAATTCTATCGCACATAATAAATACCAATCTCAGATGCAAGATTGCCCCTTTTCTGTCAATAATAAACGTCCAATGGGTTTATAATAGCATATTTGCTTATTTTATACAATAAAAAAAGAACCCTTAGGCTCTTCCAGCATATTTACCATCAGATGTAGTTACAACAATCTTTTCTCCTTGATTAATAAATAAAGGAACTTTAATTGTATAACCAGTTTCAATCTTAGCATCTTTTTGGGCATTATTAGTAGTATTACCTTTTGTAGCTTCTTGAGTTTCAATAACTTCATATTCAACCTTTTCAGGTAATTGAATACCAAGTATTTCACCTTCATACATACTAATAGTAACATCCAAGTTTTCCTTTAAGAAATTAACTTGATCACCAATCTTATTTGCTTCAATTTCCATTTGATCATATGTTTCAGTATTCATAAAAACATACTTACTTCCATCAGCATATAAATATTGCATAGGAAGTCTATCAACTCTAGCTCTTTCAACAGTTATATTTGTATTATATGTATTTTCAACTAGAGCACCTGTTCTTAAATTTCTAAGTTTCATTCTCATGAATGCAGAACCTTTACCAGGTTTAACATGTTGGAAATCTTCAATCATACAAAGTTTACCATCGACTATAATTGTCATACCATTTTTAATATCATTAATACTTATAATCATAAATAAACTCCTTTCCTAATTATTAGTTAAATAATTATTTTCCAATTTTAGCTTCTTTAAAAAGTGTTGTCTTCTTACAAGTAGGACAATACTTCTTTAGTTCTAACTTATCTGTAGTATTTTTTGTATTTTTAAAAGTTGGTCTTATTAAATTACCACATTCGCTACACTTTAATGCAACTTGAGTTCTTGCATCAGTCTTTTTATTTGCCATGAATTCCACCTCACTTAAACTATATAGTATTTTAACATACTATATTTATATTTTCAAATAAAATAAACTAAATATATAAATATTTAGCTTATTCTCCCTCATATTTAGAAATAACAGTTTCATTATACTCATTAAGTGTTGCAATATAACGAGAAGAAACCATTGTATTTTTAGATATTAATGCCTCATTAATGCCGCCTTCATTAAGTTCTCCATCAACTATCCAATGAACTCTAAATACCTGAAATAAAGCTCCTAAATCAGCATAACGCTTAAAGCTAACAAGTACGATAGATTTATCATTTACCGTTACACTTAAATCATTAATATCGGTATCCGTATAGCCCAAATTTTCAAATGATTGAATTGCTACAGCTCGATATTGTTCAGGTGTACTAAGAGCTGTATGACTCATAAGTTCCGTCAAAACAGCTTTAGTATCACGATCAAGAATAATATTTTGATATTTACGATATGCAAAATTAAAAACAAAATAAATAACAATTAAACCAACTGGAATAAGTAAAATATAAATCCAAGGATTAGAATACTTTTTAACTGGTTCACTATTTTCCATTACTATCACCTATAATAAATTCTATACTAATTATTTATCCTGTGCAATAATCTTTACACTATTTATCTTTTAAATAATCACTTAAATACTTATGTAAATTAATAGCAACATTCTCCGGAATAATTGAAGATAATTCTTCAATTGATGCATCATTCATTTTCTTAATTGAGCCATACTTCTTAATTAACTCTTTTCTTCTAACATCACCAATACCATCAATATTATCCAAAACACTTTGAATAGAACCTTTACTTCTTAATGTCTTATGATAATTAATCGTAAACCTATGAACCTCATCCTGTATTCTTGTAAGATAATGAAATAAATTTGAAGTACGATCAATTGGAATGATTTCTTCAGATTCACCATCCATTAGATCTGATGTCATATGTTTATCATTTTTAACCAAACCACACACTTTTATCTTAGAAGCTAAATTTAGCTCTTCTAAAGTGTCATTAACCGCGTGTATTTGACTTTTACCACCATCGACAAGTATTAAATCAGGTAAAGGTAAATTATCCATTAAAGCTCTGTAATAACGTCTATAGGTAACTTCCTTCATTGTATGATAATCATCATTCATATCTACACTTACTTTATATTTACGATAATCATTCTTTGAAGGAATACCATCAACAAAAACAACCATTCCCGATACAGCATAATCTCCAAATAAATTAGAATTATCAAACGATTCAATACGATGAATCTTCATTCCTAATAATTTCTCTAATTCCTCATTAGATCCTTCAGTTCTCTCTAACTTACGTTTAATCTCCTCAAAGTTATTTTTTAAATTAATTGATGCATTCTTTTTAGCCAACTCAATTAATTTATTTTTTTGTCCACGAGAAACATACATAAATTTTGTACCAACAGCTTCACTTAATAAATCAAGATTTAACTCATCTGTACAAAGTATTTCCCTAGGATGTTCTTTATTCTCATAAAACATTGATACATATGATTCTACATCATCTATATAATTATCCGTTATAGGAATAATCTTATTTTTACCACCAAGTAATTTACCCTTACGAATAAAGAATATCTCAATAGATATATAACCATTTTCTACATAGAAATTAACAACATCACGATCTACTAAATCACTTAAATCAATCTTTTGTTTTTGCATAATAATTTCAATATAGTCTAAATAATTCTTCAACTCCAAGGCTTCTTCATAATTTAAATGTTCGGCATGAAAAGCCATTTTGTCCTTTATTTTTTTAATAATAATTTCATCATT
Organism: uncultured bacterium; assembly: GCA_937863745.1. Taxonomy (GTDB): domain Bacteria; phylum Bacillota_I; class Bacilli_A; order RF39; family UBA660; genus UBA6985. Next base: position 6,550 of record CALMHN010000076.1, read on the forward strand.
ACCATTAAAGAAAGATAAAATCTCTTTTTCCATATCATCAATAACATTACTATCAACTTTCTTGACACAGTAACCTAGACATTCATGTATATGATAATATAAGCATACTTCACGAGGATTTCCAGCGCATTTTTTTAAAGGATATAACCTATTAATTAATTCTACAATCTTACGTGCAGCCGTAGCATTAACAAAAGGTCCAAATAAATAACGTCCTTGCTTTTTTTTAATACTCAAATATCTTACAACTTTTACACTTGGATAAGGATATCTTGAATATTCAATATAAGGATAACTCTTATCATCTCTTAATAATATATTATACTTAGGATCATATTTTTTTATTAAATTGATTTCAAGTAAAAAAGATTCTAATTCCGAAGACGTAACAATATATTGAAAGTCTTCAATATTTTCAACAAGTTTTTTAGTTTTGCCCTCTACCCTACCAGTAAAATAAGATGATACACGTTTCTTAAGATCTTTAGCTTTACCAACATAAATAATCGTCCCATTTATATCTTTCATTTGATAACTTCCAGGTAAATGAGGAACTAACTTAAGTTTTTCTCGAATATTATCATTAATAGCCATGTAATCATCTCCTTCAAAGGTATTATACAATAAATTGATTTAATTTAAAAATATACTTATAATTAAACAAGTGATGAATATGAAATTAATAAATAGTTATACTTATGAAATAAAGAAATCAAAATTTATAGGTTATCTTTACGAAGTAAATTCCCTTGAAGAGATAAAAATAATACTTAGTAATTTAAAAAAGGAACATAAAAAAGCAAGACATATGCCTTATGCCTATAAAATTGGAAATCTTATACATAAAACAGATGATAAGGAACCAAGTAACACCGCTGGATTACCAATTTATAATCTAATCATGAATCGTGATTTAGATAATGTATTAATTGTTATAGTTAGATACTTTGGTGGTATTAAATTAGGTGCTGGCCCTTTAATGAGAAGTTATAATAAAACTTCAATTGAATTATTAAATATAAAAGGAAATCAATCATGATTCCCTTTTTTCATTTATTTTTCTAACTCTTTGATAACCATTTTTATTTTCTTTATTCCAACTATCGATATTATTACCTTTAGCATCAAAAAACATTGGATAACCACCAGCTAAAGCCCAATCATCAAGATTAAATAAACCATCATCTATAAGTTCATTTCCCTTAGCCATGACAACATCTGTCTTTTTATACATATAAGGAACTATAATAATTGGTTGTTTAACAAGTGCATCCCTTAAATAACGAATTTTTTCTAAAGCTTCATTATTCATAGAATGAACTTTAGTTAAAATAGCACTTTCAGCAGGATCCATTTGTCTAATAATATAAATAGAATCCATCATAACTGGAGAATCGATTAAAATTTGATGCCAATTAGCATTAGCAATATAATCGATTTTTGTTGTTTCAGGTAAACTATGTCTATCAGGATTTTTACGCCAATCAGTAAACAAAACATCTTCCGTATCAACCATCGTACCATCAAAATCAATATATCTCATAAAACCACCCTAGAAAAAGTATAACATAAAAGGTAAGACTATGCTTACCTAAATTTTCTTAAATTTATTTTTATCTCTAATCTTAGTTAAAATCGCAATTCCCAAAAGAACAACAAATAATAAGACAATTAATGAATATTTCTTAACACCCGTTTTAGGATTACTAACTTCTTCAGTTGATGTAGTCAAAACATCAGTTGATGATGTTGTTACCTCGGCCTTTGTTGTTGTCGTTGTTGTAGGTCTAATTGGAGCGCAAGTAGATGCTGTATTAACCAAGGATGATACTAGGTCTTGTTTAGTAACTTCATAAGTTTCTCGACTGATTAACTGATTACCATTACCATCATCCCAATAAAACATTGTAATCCCATATTTACATCCAGCATTCATATAAGCTTCTGCAACCGCATCAGTTGTAGCCGTTATCTCAGTAAATAAAACTGGCATCCCATATTTATCTGCTAAAGTATGAACACTATTAACAACGTTAGTAGCTGTCGTAGCAGAACTACCATAGTTATGAACACCCATAATTAAATGATTACTTACAGTATCATTAAACTTAGTATAATTTAAATTTTCAATTTGACAAGAATCAGGACAAGCAGCCCAAGTAGGTAATACTAAATAACGATTTGAATTATTACCACCCATGCCACGTATTAAATTTATAAATTCTTGATCTAAATCATGAACAACTCTAAAGTCATCCCATGACTTACCCCAGTCCCAATTAGAATCACGATTCATAATTTCATTTGTTGCTTCAAATAAAACACGATTATCATATTTATTAAAATGATTGCCTATTTGACTCCAAAGGTTCTTAAAATTAGCAAGATCTTGACTATAAGTGGTTTTATCAGCATATATCCAAGAATATTTTGTATCATTAGAAGTATCATGATGGATATCTAATACAACATATAAGTCTTCTTCTAAGCACCAGTTAACAACCTCGTCAATACGTTCAAACCACGCTTCGTCAATAACACCAGTACTACTACCAGGAACATCCATATGATTATAATATGTAACTGGAATTCTGACCGCTCTAAATCCTGCCTTTTTTACAGCCTTAATCAAATCCTTAGTAACTAATGGATTATACCACTTAGTCTCCAAAGTATCGATATCAGTTACATGTCCTGCACTTGGAATCACAACATCTAATGAGTCTCCTAAATTCCATCCAAGATTCATGTCCTCTACAACACCTTGAGCTGTATCAGGTACAGTTAATGCATTAACTTTCAAAGTAAATAGACTAATTAATAAAGCCCCTAATAAAAATATTTTCTTTTTCATATTGCTCACCTAACCAAACAAGTTAATATTAGACCATTATCTTATATAGGGTAACCCTTATAAAAAAACTTTACAAAAAAAGACAGTCTAAGCTGTCTTTTTAGAATCAATAATAATTGTCGTTGGTCCATCATTCAATATATTAATTAACATATCAGCACCAAATACTCCAGGATAAGTTTTAATAGATTTATTTAATTCTCGATTAAACTCTTCATATAAATTTATAGCATCTTCACCCTTCATAGCATTAATATATGAAGGACGATTTCCTTTTCTTGTATCAGCTTGTAAAGTAAATTGACTAATTGAAAGTATTTCTCCACCAACATCCAAGATTGATTTATTCATAACGTTATTTTCATCATCAAATATTCTTAAGTTTAATACTTTATTAACCATATAAGAAACATCACTAGATGTATCATCAACACTTATACCGACTAATATACAAAGTCCTGAATCAATTTTATTAATAAGTTTATTATCAACAGAAACACTTGCATCCTTACATTTTTGAATAACTACTTTCATTATAATCTCCTAACACCAGTTACAAAATCCAAAGTCTTAATATCATCAATAAATGTATTTAAACTATTAACATCTTCCACTCTAGCCAATATATCATAATAAGTAACATTATTACCATTATTTTCATTAATTGAAGTAAGTACAACATTGTGAGTACTAGCTTTAGTTACTAGAGCTATTAAATCAGCCTTAATTTCATTAGTATAAACCTTTAACTTAGCTGTATATTTCTTATTATCTTCCTTAGTATGTTTATTCCATTCAACATTAATTAAACGATCATTTATACCTTTAACATTAATACAATCTTTTCTATGAACTGTTATCCCATGTCCCTTAGTAATATATCCAATAATCTCATCGCCATAAACAGGTTTACAACAAGAAGCTAAATTAACTAATATATCATCATTACCTGATACTATAATATCAGCTTTATAATTTTCCTTTTGAATATTAGTATTATTAATAACTTTATCCAATAATACATCTGGAGCATTTCTCTTATCATTATATAAAAGATTAACAATATAAACTGGCGTGTATCTTAAAGATCCAATTTGTAATAATACTTCATCAAAAGTACCAGCACCTAAATCAGACATTAATTTACGTTGATGTTCAGTACTCATAGCATCGGTTATGCTTATCTTTTGTCTTCTAAGTTCATGTTCTAATAATTCTTTACCATGTTTAATATACTCATCTTTATCAATTTTAGAGAAAAACGATTTGATTTTACTCTTAGCTTGAGTTGTTTTAACAAATGTTAACCAATCTTTATTAGGAGTAGAATTACTATCAGTCTTAATTGATACAACATCACCATCTTGTAATTTATAATCAAGTGTTACAATATTACCATTAACAATACATCCAACAGTAGTATCTCCTACGCCTGAATGAATACGATAAGCAAAATCAATTGGAGTAGAATCTTGAGGAAGCTCAACAACATCACCCTTTGGTGTATTAACATAAATAGATTTACTTAATAATTCACTAGAAACATTATTAATAAAATCTTCATCATTAATATCTTTAGATGATATTTCAATTGTATTTCTAAACATTTGTAATTTTTGTTCCATTACATTTTGAGCCTGTTTAGTACCATGCTCTTTATAGCTCCAATGAGATGCAATACCATGCTCTGCTATCTCATCCATTTCTTTTGTTCTAACTTGAACTTCAATAGGATAATTATTAGGCCCATAAATACCTGTATGAAGAGACTGATAAGAATTTCCCTTAGGCATTGCTATATAATCCTTAAAACGCTTAGGAATAGGTCTATATTTAGAATGAATCGTACCAATGATTAAATAGCAATCAGGAATTTCTTCACAAATAACTCTAATACCTAAAATATCATAAATATTATTCCAAGTATGTCCTGATGATAATTTATTACTAATAGATGAAACAGACTTTACACGACACTTAATTTCAAAATTTAAACCTTGGGAATGTAATAAGTCCGATATTTCATCCATAGTAGCATTTAATAAATCATTTAAATCTTCACGAGGTTCAGGTAACTCAGACTCTATTTGATTATATATATCAGGCCTAAGAATTTTAAATGATAAATCTTCAAGTTCTGCCTTAAGCGAGTTAATTCCAAGCCTATGCGCAATTGGAATTAAAACAGCCTCAGTTTCTTTTGCCTTTTGCTTTTGTAAATCAGGATCTAGTCCATCAACTGTTCTTAAATTATGAATACGTCCAGCAAGTTTAAGTATTAAGACCCTAACATCCTGTGCTAAAGCAACCAAAACCTTACGTAAATATAAACTGCTTGATTCAGAATCATCAATTAAATGTAATCTATTAACTTTAGTTAAAGATATTGTAATATTTTTAACATCTTCACCAAATAAATTACCTAATTCCTCAAATGAAGAAGAACCATGATCTACCGTTTCATGCACTAAAGCCGAAACAATAGTGTCCGCATCAACATTCAATGATGCTACAATCAAAGCAACATTCAATGGATGAACTATATACTCTTCACCATTTTTACGAACCATACCTTTATGTTGTTCACAAGCATATTCATAAGCTTTATTTATTTTGTCAATCTCAGCCTCAGAATAACCATTTTCATCACATTTATCCATAAGCTCAAGATATAATTCTTTTATATTTTTCACTTTTAATCATCTTTTCTATTTATTTTATTTAATACATAATTAGCATATTCTTTATTACTCGTATTTAATATATTATCTACAATTTGAGCAATAGTTAAACCTTTAGAATTAACCCAAATATACTCTTTATTATAATCCCAAATGTCTCTTTCTTTAACAAATTTATATCCATCAATAAATAATTCATGCTTTTTTGTTCTAAGAGCAGGACTTATTCTATTATATAATTCTTTTTGCGAATTTATTTTATTATTCATAATAACCACCAAATAATTATTTCATTTCCAACTTCATTATACAATAAAAGAAACTCTCTTAAAAGAAGAAAAGGAGCATTTCTACTCCCTCTTCCTTACAACTTCCCTACTACTCATATTATTATATTCATCATTTAAACTATCTAATATTAATGAATAATATTTACTACCATTAGAATCATTGGCTAGACGTTCTATATAAATACCAAGATCATGTAAAACAGCTTCTCGATTTATATCATTTTTTACAACATCCTGTAACTTCCCATCATAAAAGCACTTATAATTCCCATCCATATAGCCATCTTCGAGTAAGAACATATAAGATAACTTATAAGATGCATCTTTAACCATTTCATCTTCATTAGTACTTAATTCACTAACTACTTTATCATATAAATATCTTTTACCCTTTAAAGTATCTTGTCTTAATTCATTAAAATCATCATGATAATATACATCATTACCAATAGAATTATTACAATTTACCTTAACGCATCTTAATACTTTATTACGTAATCTATTTAACATAACATAATAATTATCCAAATATGAACCATTTATATCATTAAAGTCATTAATAGCCACTAAAGAATCTAAATACTTAAGAAACTCATTTGGATTCTTAATAGTTCTAATCATTGAATCTTCTACGATGCTAATCTCAAATAATGATAAATAAACATCACCAATTTTAGAAGTACCATTTGCTAAACTATCATATATACCCATAGTTCTATTTTCTAAATCAAAATAGTTTTCTAAAAATCTATTGTACTTTTCAATATTAAAGCCCACATTAACACATCCTTATAACCCATATTATAAATATTAATTAATATTAGTCAATAAAAAAGAAGCATTAAGCTTCTTTAATAATTTCAACGGCTTTCTTCATCTTAATGTCATATGCAATGGCATCATTACCACCCATAGCATCTAAGAATTCTTCATCCTTCATACCATATTTAGCAGCATTATTTTTAACTTCTTCTTTAATCTCAGCTGCACTAGCCTTAATATTTTCTTTATCAACAATTTCTTCAAGTAAGAATCTTGTCTTAATTCTAGCAATTGCCTGAGGCTTCATCATGTTTTCAAGATCTTCCATCTTAGTCTTAGTCATAGCTAAATATTGTTGTAATGAAGCACCTTGATATTTTAATTCATCTTCATATTGATGAATCATATGATGAACTTCTTCATCGATTATTTCATTATTAATTTCAACTTCCATATTATCAGTAGCCTTATGTAATAACTCATCTACATATTTATTTTCTACTTCATCATTTTTCTTTTCACTTAATTCAGACTTAATATATTCTTCTAAAGACTCTTTAGAATCAACTCCATCAATAGCTAAATCTTCATAGAAATCTTTACCTAAAGCAGGTACAACTCTCTCTTTAATTCCTTTAATAGTAACGGTAAATGTTACATCTTTTCCTTTAAGATTTTCAACATAATCTTCAGGAAATTTAAGGTTAATCTTCTTAGTGTCACCAATAGACATACCAACTAATTCATCTTCAAAACCAGGAATAAAAGTATTAGAACCTATTTCAAGACTATAATCTTTACCAGATCCACCATCTAACTTTTTACCATCAACAACTCCATCAAAGTCAATAATAGCAATATTACCTTTTTCTACAGCACCATTTTCCTTATTAAGAATTTCAGCCATATTATCTCTTAATTTTTCAATTTCTTCATCTATTTCTTTTTTACTAACTTTAATCTCTTCTTTTTTAATACCTAACTTAGTATAAGCACCAAGTTTAATCTCAGGACGAGTAATAATAGTAAATTTAAATTTAACTGAATCTTTAGATACACTAACAATTTCTACTGAAGGTTGAACAACAGGATTAACATCTTTATCTAAAGCCTTCTTATAAGCATCTTCTATAGCAATATCAGAAGCATCCATAAATAATGATTCAATACCAGCCTTTTTAAGATAAACTTCTTTAGGAATAGAACCTTTTCTAAAACCAGGGACCTTTAATTCAGGTAATTTTTTCTTAAAAGCTTTATCTAAATCTTTTTCCCATTCTTTACCTTTTATTTCAATTTCAATTTCTTTAACATTCTTCATAATTTTCATCTCTTTCATATTTCTTTTAGTATTATATAGTAAACTTCCTGCTAAATCAAGAAATTATCTACCCCTTGATGAAGTATTTACCTCTTCCATTAACGAATTAGTATAATTTATTAATGCTAACTTATTATTCAATTCCATTTGTAAAAAAACAAGTTGTTCCAAATAATCATGATACACTTTTTCTTTTAAATCATTTTTTAATTCAATTTCTAATCTTTGTTTTAATTTTTCAACTTCACCCAATAACAAAGCTGCAGCCCCATCATCATCATTATCATCATCATAAACATACTGCATGATAATATTTGATAATCTATTAAAGACATCCTGAAAATCATCAATACTACCTGAAGAAATACGAGATTTAGCATGATCGCTTATTATCTCATCGGTCTTTTTCATATTATATAATTTAACATTATTAACATATTTTGTATTGATATGTAATTTGATCTTTTTATATTTTTGATCATATTCCATATATTTAATTTCATTAGCATATTCAATAGTCTTAACCTTAAACATGTAAGTACCCCCTTACTTTATTAAATCAGGTCTCAATTCTTTAGTTTTCTTTAATTGTTCATTTAAACGAAACTCATCCACTTTTTTATGATCTCCTGATAACAATACTTCAGGAACTGAATAGCCATCATAAATAGGTGGTTTAGTATACGTCGGATAATCTAGTAATCCTTGTTCAAATGACTCTTGCTCAAATGACTCTTGTTTAATAACACCATCAATAAGTCTTGTAACAGCATCACTTATAACCATTGCTGGAAGTTCACCACCCGTTAATACATAGTCTCCAATAGAAATAGAACCATCAACATAATTCATTATACGTTCATCTATTCCTTCATAATGTCCACATATTAATATTAAGTGTTTACATTTAGCTAAATCATGGGCCATAGATTGTTTAAATTGTCCACCAGCAGGACTCATTAAATAAACTTTAGAATCCTTATCTTTAACAGAATTAATAGCATCAACTACCGGTTCAACCATCATAACCATACCAGCACCACCACCATAAGGTGTATCATCTACTTGATTATTATTAAGTTTAGAAAAAGACCTTATATCAATAATATCAAAAGTTATTTTATTACTATTTATTGCCATTTAATAATTGATTCTGATAAAAATCCATCAAACATATGGGGAAATAAAGTTAAAATACTAATTCTCATAATAAAGCCTCACTTGAATCATTAAGATATATTATTCCTTTTTCTCTATCAATATTCTTAATGAAGTCTCCTTTATAAGGAATATATTTATTATTATCAATTACAATTAAAACGTTTTTATCTCCAGTAACATCAATAACACAACCAATTTTTTTATCATTTAAATAAACATCCATATTATATAAATCTTGATATAAAATATCTTGATCATTTAAATGAAGATCATCACGAAAAACCATGATATCAGCATTTTTATTAGCTAATACTTCATCAATAGAATTAATACCCTCTACCTGCATTAAATCAAAGTCTTTACCCGTTTTATAATTATAATGTAAAAGTTTATGATTATATCCATTAATAGAAACATTCATACCTTCTTTAATAAGATCTTTTCTTTCAAACTCAGATTTTATTTTCATTTGTCCACGAACACCATGAGCTTTACTTACTTCACCAATTTTAACCTTAATTCCAATCATAAACATTTCCCTTTCAAGTAATTTATTATAATCAACCTATAAATCATTTTCAAGTTTAGTTTCACAAACTAAATTATTATATACTGTAATCTTATTTTCATATTCAAAATCATTAAATACATTATGTCCTAATATAAAACTACATTCCCTACCTTTTCTAATATCTTTATCTTTACTTAATTCCACATCAATATCAATAAAATCATAGTTATAGAAAAAATGAAATTTATGATCATTTACCTTATCAACTTTATAACCAATGACAACATCTTTATGATTTTTATAAAACCACTTAACTAATCCTAAATCGTTAGATTCTATAGCATAAGGTCCCTTATAATTAGCAAGTTCTTCCATAATACTATTTTCATAATACGAAGACTTATAAATACCAAAAACTTCAAATAATAAAGGAGTTTTACCATCTACTATTTCTAAGACATCATGTAGTTTTAAAATAGGATATTTAGCTATATATATAATATTTTCATAGGTATCATCATTTACCTTATCCTCAGTATGTAACATTCTCATTTCATTTTCATCAGCAAAACAAATAAGTTGATGATCTAAAGTTAATCTTATATCAGTCTTTATCCCTATATTATTTTTAATTGCACTATTATAAGCTACTAAAGTATTTTCATATATTTTTTTATTATCAAAAACTCCACCATGCATAAATGGCACTTGATCTAAAAAAGAAAGATTCTTTTCCAATAGTTTTTTCATAATAATCACCTAACTAATTATAACAAACAATAATATTTTTATAAATAAAAAGTAGAAATTACTTTCTACTAAATTCATATAAAATAATACTAGTTGCAATTGATACATTTAATGATTCACATTTATCATTCATTGGAATATATATTGTATTAGTTGCATAGGATGCGACCTCATCACTAACTCCAGCACCTTCATTACCAACAATAATAGCATATGGTTTATCAATATTAATTTTATCTAGAGATTCCCCAGTTGTAACATTTGTTGTATATATTGTATATTCACTTAAACTAGGAATAATCTTCGCTAAATCAGCCTTAATATAATTAATATTAAATATCATACCTTCAGATCCACGAATTACTTTATCATTATAAACATCAACAGTATTTGTAGACGCGATAATAGTATCTATTCCAAAAGCAACAGAACTACGAATAATTGTTCCTAAATTTAAAGGGTTTTGGACATCATCAAGTATTAAAATATTACCAAATGGCTTTTTTTCTTCTAACTTCTTACAAACAGCCAATATATTAGGAGGTGTACTAAGATTAGATAGTTTTTTCATGACATTATAGCTTACTTTTGTAGCACCATCTACATCGTCTAAAGAAAATATTTCAACAATAATATCTCTCTTTCTTGCTTCCTCAACTAAATGACTACCTTCAACAATAAACTCATCACTTAAATCGCGATACTTTTTATCATTTAATTTAGAATATTCTTTAATCTTATCATTATTAACTGACTCAATCATATTAAACCTCTTAATCTCTTAATTCTTTTCTAGCTTTACTATATTCAGGATAAACTCTTTCTACTTCTTTCCAAAACCTAGCCGAATGATTCATCTCTTTAAAATGAGATAATTCATGACATATAACATAGTCAATAGAAGAAGTTGGATGATGTATTAATAAAGTATTTAATGTAATAGTCTTGCTACTACGATTATTAACACCCCACCTAGTCTTCATATTACGCATTCTAAGCTTAAAATCAGGATGATTAGGATAATAACCAATATAAACATTTAATCTTTCCTGAAAATAACTAAGTGCGTTCTTTTCCAAATATTCATTAATTGCATTTACACTTGGACCAAACGCATAATTATCTTGAAACATAATATCTTTATACTCGATAAAATCCAATTCTTTTCCAAGATACATAACCGTTTCTTTTTTATCTTTTCTCTTATTAAATTTAGAATACATTCTCTCTAAAGACTTAATATTACTATTCAATAGTTTATCTATTTCTCTATCAGTAACATACTTAGGAGAACTAACAATAATATTGCCATCCTCATTTACTTTAAAATATATATTTTTTATTCTTTTACGTTCAACAATAACTGGAACATCATCACCAAGTACAATCATTAGGCTCCTTTAAAAGTTTTATACCAACTAGAAAAATTAGTCTTAGTAGTATTATAAGCATATTTTGCAGCTGATTTAACAATATCCCAAGTTAAATGTAAACTTGTCTTTAACAAAGAAAAATCATCTCTAGCTTGACTACAAGCATCTGTATTACTTTCACATAACTCTGTAGTTATATCTAAATAATTAGCAATTAAACGTGCTTTTACATCTTTATATTTATCAGCAAGTTCATTCTTATAATCAGGGAACTTATCATTAATTTTATTATCAATAATTAAAGCATAATAAACAACTTTTGCTTTAGCTGAATTAGATAACTGATTAAAAGTTACGCCATTAATTTTACCTCCGTAAAAGATAAAATCCACAACTGTAATAAATACCTTCTTAGCATTTTCTTTAAAAGAAGATGATGTATCACTAGAAGAAACATATTGATTTTCTTTTTCCATATAACTAATTACTTTTTCATCATTAGTTCCTAAAGTAGTACTAGATGACGTTATAACCGATGTTGTTCTTTCACTACTTGTTGTAACAACTTTACTAGTAGTAGTACTTTCTGCAACCTCTTCAGTTGTAACTATAGCTGTTGTTGTTAATTCAGCACCACTTAAAATAACATCAACTTTATAATTATCGGAATTTATATTGCCCATATAAGTAATAAGTATTAAATCACCAACATTATAACTACTAATATCATCCATCTTTAATTCAATCTCTTTAACATTACCTTCTGTAGGAGATACTAAAATAGATCCATCTTGAATAGAACTAATTGTTCCATATATTTCACTTTCATTGCTCTTAACATAATTACTATAAGATTTATTAATAACAAAAATAATCGCTCCAATAACAACTAAAGCTATTAGAGAAGAAATAATAATTAATAACTTCTTATTATTAAATTTCATCATCATCGTCCCTATTCTTAAATTTAATTATGATTGGTGTTCCTTCTAAATCTATACTTTCCCTAATCTTATTTTCCAAATATCTCTTATAAGAAAAATGAACTAAACCTTTATCATTAACATTAAAAGTAAATTTAGGAGGACATGTATCTGTTTGCGAAGCAAAATAGATTTTTAATCTTCTATTTTTATAACTAGGAGCCTCATGTAAATCTTGAGCATCTCTAATAATATCATTAAATATAGATGTTGGAATTTCTTTTGTATATGATTGATATGCTTTGATAATTGCCGGCATTAAAGTATGAACACGAGCTTTAGTCGCGGCACTTAAAAATACCACTGGAGCATATGGAATAAATTGAAATTCATATTTAATTAATTCTTTCCATTTCTTTATTGCTTCATCTTTATTATCAATTAAATCCCATTTATTAATAACAAGAACTACTCCCTTATGGGCATCCAATGCATATTCAACAATATGTTTATCTTGTTCAATAATACCAGCCTGAGCATCTATTACAATAACACATATATCCGATGAATCAATTGCCGATAAACTTCTTAACAAAGAATATCTTTCAATATTTTCATATATTTTACCTCTTTTACGCATGCCGGCTGTATCAACAACAATATATTTATCATGATCATAAATAAATTCTGTATCCGTAGAATCACGAGTAGTACCAGCAACATCTGATACAATTTGTCTATCTTCATTTAAAATAGCATTTACTAAAGATGATTTACCAACATTAGGTCTTCCAATAATAGAGAACCTACAAACATGACTTTTAGGAGGAGTTGAATAATCTTCCATGTCTCTTGTAACTAAAGTTAACAATTCCTTAATATGTCTTTTACTCTCAACTGAAGTTGTAATAACCTCATTAATGCCTAATTCATAGAAATCATATGCTCTTTGTTCAAGAGTATCAGCATCTATTTTATTAATAACAAGAATTACCCTCTTATTAGATTTCCTAAGCATATCACGAATAGCAATATCATTTGCTGTGATAACACTTCTACCATCCACAACAAAAAGAATGACATCTGCTTCATCTATAGCAATTTCTGCTTGAATACGAATATTAACATTAAAGTCCGCATTTTCAAGATCAATACCACCTGTATCAATTAATGAAAAAACCTTATTATTAAATTCTACATGTCCATATAATCTATCTCTAGTTACACCAGGTTGATCATCAATAATAGCCTTCTTCTCATTAATCATTAAATTGAATAAACTTGATTTGCCTGTATTAGGTCTTCCTATTAAACAAACTCTTTTCATACAATCACTTCCCCTTGCCAAAAAATACTATAACTATTATATACTAAAATAGCAAATAAAAAAGTGATTTGCATCACTTTTCCTAATAATTTGGTGAATATTCGTTACCATCACTGTAAGTTTCTTTAGCCAAATCACAAGTATTTCTATCAAAATAAGCATATACTCTCGAATACTTATAATATACATAAACATAACATCTATTAATTATATAGTTATTAGTTGGATCAATTATACGATTATTATAATATTTTAAGATAGTCGCATCAGTAGAATTAGTAACTTGATCTTTATAATCCCAACTTAAAGTATTAGCATCTACTAAATCATCAACAGTAACTCTCAAGCATTTATATGTTCCATTTGCCAAAGTAGTAGCACTAGAAGTACCAACATTCATCGATGTTATTTCACCATTTGCATCAACTACAGGTGTACATACCGTTGTACTTTTAACTAATGATGACTTAGAATTTTCACCATATGTAATCGCCGCATTTTCAATCATACTAATTTTTGTCTCATAAGCTTTTTCTTTAGTCTTATTACCAAGTTTTAATACATTTGGTATTGTTAAGGCTAATAGTAAACCAATAATAACTAAAACAGCCAAAATTTCAATTAAAGTAAAACCATTCTTTTTCATATTCTCACCTACATTAATTCTATCATAACAAAAAAATAATGATTTTTAAATATCATTATTTTCAATATAACTTGACAATATATTGTATATTTCTTCTCTACCTTTTTTCGTAACAGAAGAAAATAATACGACTTTATCTTCAGGTAAAACATGTAATGTTGTATTTAACAATTCTTCTTGTTTTGCTTTATCACGTTCTTTAACCTTATCATATTTAGTAGCCACGATTACAGTAGGTATTTCATAATATTTCAAGAAATTATACATTAATACATCATTCTCATCAGGTTTATGTCTAAAGTCAATAAGTAAAAATACACATTTAAGATTACTACGAGTCTTAATATATTCTTCAATCATTAAACCAAATTTTCTTTGTTGTTCTTTTGATACAGAAGCAAAACCATAACCAGGAACATCAACTAAAAAGAATTTATCATTAACTATATAGAAATTCAAAGTTTGCGTCTTACCAGGCTTAGCTGATGTATGAGCATAATTTTTTCTTCCTAATATAGAATTAATAAATGACGACTTGCCAACGTTACTTCTACCACATAATAAAAACTCAGGTTTAATCACTGTTGGATACTGGCTAGTTCTAACAGCTACATTTTCTAAATTACTAGA
>CALMHN010000077.1 GCA_937863745.1 uncultured bacterium
CCAAGTATCACTTTTTCCTGTGAGTTAACATATGAAGAATATGCAAAACTAGGAATAAGAAGTTCATATGTAGTTGGAGATTATGTATTTAATCGAGATGAAGGATTTTCACCAAGTATAGAAGATATTTCAATAGCATCAAGAAGTATAAAAACAGGGAAGTCCGAATATGTAGATGATTTGTTTGTAGGAAGTACAACACGATTTAGATATTCAGAACTATTAAGTAATACAAGTACAACAGATGTAAGTGGATTTCCAAATATAGATGTATTGCATGTATATTTAAATCATATAAAAACAGCAAGTGAAGCAGAACATTACGATTTAACGTGCCCAGCGAATATGGAATTAACATTTAAGGGATTAACAAGTGTTGGCGATGGAACGTTTGTAACCAGTGCAAATAGGCTTGTAAGTGTATCATCATCTAATGGAATAAGCAAGGCAAGTTATTGTATAACATCAGATAGTAGTTGTACACCAAATACAGATACTCAAGTAGATGAAAATAATACATTTAATGTAAGCTACCCAGGACTATCTTCTAAAGGAGAAATAATATGCGTTGAAGGATATGATAAAGATTCCAATGCATCAGGGGTAACATGTGATACAACAAGGGTTTATGTAGATTCACATGCACCAAGTGTAAGTGATTTAAATGTTAGTAAAATAACTGAAGGAACAGAAGAAGTAAGCCTTTCAGATTTGTTTGATGTAAGTTATTCAGTATCCGGTGGAAAAGCGAAGTATTTTTACTATGATGGAGATACTAAATTAATCTTAAATGATGTAAGTAGTTTACCAGGCGGAGAGATTAAGGTTGAAGTCAAAGTAACTGGAGGAAATAATTTAGTAACAATAAAACAAGGAACAATAAGTGTGGGTTTAAATTCTATAAAATATATGGCAGATGGAAAAGAAATAGAAACAAGGAATGTAGTAAATGGAGCGAATGCTGACTTAAGCGTTGAAGCAACAAAAGAAGGATATACATTCATGGGTTGGAATACTTCATCAAGTGCACATGAAGGATTAAGTAGTTATCAAGTAACAAGTGATACAACATTGTATGCTATATTTAAAAAGGAATTAAAAGGAACATTTAAGGTATATTCAGTAAGTGAAGAAGTACCAGCAGTAGAATCAAGTGGAATAGAGACATGCTCGATTTATAATGAAGAGACATCATGTGAAATAGGATCACCTACTTTAAGTGCAAATCCTAAATATGAAGTAATAGGATATTCAGATACAGAAAATTCAACTGTAGCAAATGTATCAAATATAATAAGTCTAAGTGAAGATAAGACATTTTATTCAGTAACGAAGAAGATAATAGCACCAACTGGAACATTTATAACAGGCTATAAAGATGGCAAATATATAAGTACATTGATAAGTTGTAACTTATACAATGGAGCAACCTCATGTAGCTTGGATGCAACAGAAGTAAATAAATTACTCACGGATAATTCATTGCAAGGATTTACTAAATCAGTGGAAGAAGTAAGTTCATCGGGATTAGAATTAACAGCAACAAATGGAAGGTTCTTCTATGGATACTATGAAACCGATTATAAATTAACATATGTAAGTGGGATAAATACAAGTACTACAGAAGAAATAGATACCTTTAAGACCTATAAAGTAATCACGGATACAGGAATTAAAGATGTTGGCGATGGAACACATACAATAAAAACACCAGCAGTAATAGATGGATATACAGGCTTAGGATTTAGAGAAGATCAAGATACTAAAGAAGCAACATATAAATCAGGAGAGAGTATAAGTATAACTGGAGATAAGAAGTTGTATGGGGTGTATTCTAAAGAAATAACTTTAAGTTATTCAGGAGCCTCTGGAGCAAGTTTGCCTTCTAATCAAGTAGGAACGATAATCATGAATTCAGGTAATAAGGTACTAGGAACGACATCGTTTAAACTAGATGATGGCAGTAATTTTTCCATGACAAATCAAATATTAACGAATTGGATAAATAAGACAACAGGTACCGTTTATAATATAGGAGAAACGATAAATTTATCAGTTGATACAATCGTGGAAGCGCGTACTGCACTTGATGGATGTGTAGTAACATTTGACTATGGAACAAATGGAGGAGAGTCAGCAAATGTAAGTTCATCAGTTTATACAAGTGATATGACATCGATGGATTTAAGTGGGTATGTAGCAAAGAAACAAGGATATACCTTCATGGGATGGTCAAAGAAATCAAATTCAACAGATAATATAATAACAACGTTAACGATAACTGATCCTGCAAATAATCCAGGAGTAACATTGTATGCGATATATAAAAAAGCAATAACGATAACGTTAAAAGTAATGGATACAAAAGATGTAACATTTAGTGATGGAACACTTACATATAATATAAGTGGAAGTGTATATAATAATGAAACGAAGATAAATGTAAATTTACCAACGACGAAAGTAGCAAGTGGATATACGTTTGTAGGATATACAGATGTCTCAGGAAGTGAAACTAAGGAATATGATGAAGGGAAATCATATGACTTTGAAAATAATACAACGTTGTATACCATTAGTTATAATAATACAGCATTGGTATCGACATATTATTATTACAATGGAACAAGTGTAATCGGAGCAAATGTCGAATGTAATAGATACAATGGAAGTGCAAGTTGTGTAACAGAGTATGCTTTACCAAGTACTGAATATGAAGGTTCTAGTGCCATAGGATATTCAACTTCAGCAAGTACATATAGCTTAAGTAGTAAACAAGAAATAACAAGTAATACATCATTTTATACAATATATCGTAAGACGGTGATGGCAGTTGAGTATTCGTATAAAGATTCAACAAAAGTCGATACAGTAAGTGGGTTAATGACGTATATAACTGGATCAACAAGTATTACAAAGATCAATGCAAATATAACGTTGGGAATACCATATGGAATAGAAGGATATACAACAACAGGCTGGGTAGATGGAAGTGGAAATACCTATGGAAGTAATACAAGTGTATCAATAAGTGAAACGACATCTTACTATGGAAATTATACAAAGCAAATAAGTTTAAAATATAATTCTATGGGAGGAGATACAACACCAACAACACAAAGTCAAGTTGTAAAATATGCATCAAATACTTCATCAAGTAAAGTACAAGCAACATTTACAACATCACCTGGAGTAAGTAAATCAGGATACGAATTTGTAAGTTGGATGGTAGGAAGTGAATCATCAACAACTGAAGTTGGAGGAAATACCAGTTATACAGTTGGAGAAACAACAATCTTGTATGCTAAATATAAACTATCAACGTATACAGTAACATATGATGGAACAACAAATGGAGGAAGTGGAACAACAACAAAGACAGTAAGTTATTTAGGGAATGTTGATTTAAGTGTAAGTGCAAGTAAAGAAGGATATATATTTGTTGGATGGAATACGGATCCAAATGGAACGACGGGATTAAAGACAAAGACACTTGATTCAGCAAGTAATCTAACATTGTATGCAATATATTCAAAAGTAATCACGGCGACATTTAAGATGGTAGATACGAATGCAGGAAGTATAACTAATAGTGAAGTAACATGTAAGAAATATAATAATAATGAAACATGTTCGGTCATGCCATCAAGTATAAATGGAGTAAGTGGATATACAATACTTGGATATAGTGATGTATCAGGAAGTGAAACTGTAAAAGCATCTCTTGGAACATATGTAGAAATAAGTGCAGATACGACATTCTATTCAGTAACAAGAAAGACAACGCCATTGGTAGGAACGTTCTATTATGCAGTAAATGATACAATAAGTAATACAACAACGAATTGTTATCTTTATAATGGTAATAGTACATGTACATTAAGTGTACCAGGGGACTCAACATCATCTACATATAATGCAGCGACATTTATTGATTATTCAACTAGTAGTGTTTCAAATGTAGCAGCAAGTAATTATAGTATATCCAGTGATACAGTTTATTATGCTTATTATGAGTTAATAGTAACTATCACTTATAATGATGGAACATATACAACCAGTGGATCAAGTAATACGAATATATATACAAGTAAAGTAACATATTTGTTAACAAATACAAGTAATAATAAATATGTACCAAGTGTAAATTTAAAAGAAGAAACAGCAGTAAGTGGATGGACATCTTTAGGATATCGAAGTGATACAAGTGAAACAACTCAAACATATACATCAGGACAAAGTGTAAGTTTAACAAC
>CALMHN010000078.1 GCA_937863745.1 uncultured bacterium
CAATAATTCTAGAAGCATAATCAGTACCTGTAAGTCTAACATCACTTGCTCCTCCACCGGAGCCACCATTTTCAGCACCACCATAGCTATCTCCACCACCAGCAGCTCCACCATTGAAACTAGCTGTTGTCATATTATTATCACTTCCATGTTGGCCAACATAAACGTTTAATAAGGAACTAGCATTTAAATAAATAACCATATTAGCATAAGCACCAAGTCCACCCGTAGAAAATCCATTACCATTTCCTCCACGTGCTCCCCATGCTTCTATTTTATAATAACCTTGACATTCTGTAGTAAAGGTTTGAACATCACCTGTGTAAACGAAATCATAAACTTTACCATCACAAGCTGATTTTTCCTTCGTAGTTCCTGTAGTCGTTGTAGTTGTTGTACTTGCAAGTGATGTTTCACTTACCTTTATTACACTTCCATCATTTTTAACTATCTCATATCTTATATCATGCATACTGGTTAATACTACTTTATTAGTTGATGCACTTATTTCTTTTTTAACTCCTGCTATTATATCTACACCTATATAATCTACTAAGGTTGCAAGCGTATTTCCTGCTTCATCTTCAGGTATTATATTTATATAATTTACATCACTTATATCCTTATTACTTATTAAATAACCAGAGTATTTAAATACAGAATCCGTTGTACTAATTTTAACATCATTGAATGTAATGTTCTCAGTTATATTTACATCTGCTAAAGATGTTGTATCACTCATAGAATATGTTTTTTTAATAATTAAAGACACGAGTAAAACTAGTAATATAATTACTATTAAAAGTATTACATAAACTCTTTTGTCTAATCTCTTTAATTTATCCATATTTATCCTCATATAAATTTTATCACAAAATTATAAATAAAAAAATACTAAATCGTATTAATTATCTAAATAATATGCATAATATTCATCATAAGTTATGCCTTCATTGTAAACTTTAGTTGCAAGGTCAACTCCTAAATATCTAAAATGCCATGATTCATATTTATATCCCGTAATACTTTCTTTCTTATCAGGGTATCTTAATATAAATCCATATTTATAAGAATTTGCTATTAGCCATGCATAAGTTTTTGAATCTTTAAATGTTGATGAACTAGTACATTCTTTGGAATACATATCAATTGCTAAACCTGTTTGGTGTTCTGAATATTGGGCATGAGAAGCGATAGCATCAGCATAAGCTTCACCTTTCGAATTCTTATATTCATCATATACTTCTTGTTGTTCAGTATATGAACGGTAGCCTGAGATTATAAGCAAATAAATTCCTTCTTCATTAGCGGCATCCCACATTTTTAAGAAAGCATCATAAGCTTCACTGGAAATTTTAATGTTATCGCTTTCTCCACCAAGACGATATTTCCAACCAACATCAACTAAATCACTTGGTATATATTCTCCAAGTTTAAAATGTTTGTTAGCAATCATGCCGGCTCCCTTAGTTAAGTCCGTTGTAAGAGTCCCTGAATAATAGGCTTCGTCTCCATGAACATTTACTAAAGAAACAATTGAATCATAGTCATATCCCGTTGTACCATGATATTTAAAGAAGTCTTCATCTTTAGTTATTACCTGATTTAAATAATCATCTAAGTTCTTATACATGAAATACTTGCACTCAATAAATCTTGGAATAAATTCATTGTAATCTCTATTTAAAATGTCTTTCTCTTGTTCATCGCTTAATTTAGCTAACATGGCACTTACATCATCAGCTGAATAACCTTCTTGTAATAACTTATATTCATTTGTTTGTTCGTATAAGTATTCTTGATAGTATTTATTACCATAGTAAAAAGCAATGCAACCAATTATGATTAATACAAATAATACTTTTGGCCAAGTTTTCAATTTGTAAACACGCTTTTTCTTTGTTTCCATAAATAATACCCTCTTAATGATTATATACTAAATAAAAAAAGAACTCAATTAAGAGTTCTTTCTTAGCTAACTAGTTAACAGAAGCTTTTAATTTAGATCCAGCCTTGAATGAAACTACATTCTTAGCAGCAATCTTCATTGGAGCCTTAGTTAGAGGGTTAATTCCTTCTCTAGCTGGACGTTTTTTAGAAGCAAAAGTACCAAATCCTACTAATGCAACTTTTCCGTCTTTCTTAAGACCTTTTTCGATTCCTGCAATAACAGCATCTACTACTCTTGTAGCTTCAGCTTTAGAAACGTTAGCTTCAGCAGCTACAAATTCTACTAATTCAGTTTTTGACATAATATTACCTCCCATAGTAAATATTTTTCTAGTAAGTATGTTTTAGTAGCCACATATCTTACAAGTAAAATGTATCAAATTATTAGGATAAATGCAATAAAAAACACCAAATTTGGTGCTATTTTATGATATTTTAACCTGCAAATACCGTTTTATGAGTTGCAGCGGTTACTGTAGTGGTTGCTACAGTTTTAACTGATTCAGTAGTTGTAGTTGTTTTTGTATTTAAAGTTTTTACTACTTCAGTAGTAGTTGTCGTTGTTGTTGAGAATGGATCATAGCCATTTTGACGAAGAAAGAAATAGATTAAAACAGCACAGGCAGCCACGATTAAGAACATAATAAGACCGGTTAAAACGTCTAACCATTTGATTTTTTTCTTAGTCTTATTCTTAGTATTTGATTGCATATGTTCATCTAAACTATGTAAAGTACTACTTGATGTATTATTATTAGATGTTACTACTGGAGTTACTACCTTTTTTGTTACAACGTGAACTGGTTTTTTAATAACTACTTTTCTAACATTTTTTTCTGTATTCTTTTCTGTATTCATAAAATCCTCCTATAACCTCGTTAAAAGCAAAATCACGATGGCAATTGCTTGAACTATAATTCCAATTAAGGAACCACCTAAAGCACTAGATGATGTTAGTGGTCTATCTTCATGCTTTGTATAATAATATATTAATCCTACTAAAGGAATTATAACACTTAATATTAATAAGCGGTCGTTTTTTGAATCATAGTCATTTTTAAGATGATCATAAACAGGCTTGGATGATATTCCTCCTATTTCGAGTTTAGCATGACAATATGGACAGTTACGTCCTAGTCTACTTCCAAGTTCTCTTCCACAGTTTAAACAAATTGACATATAAACCTCCTATTTAACAATATTAATTCTTCCCATTGATCCATCTGGTAATTTGAAAGTTATCGTTGAACTTCCACCTGAATTATCAGATAAGTTAACATTAGCATCATATAAATATGTCTTACTAACACTTGAATCTTCCGTATAATTTAGTGTTGTACTCATACTTCCTTGATTAACGACATCAACCGATAAAGAACTATGGTTATAACCTTTTAATCCTTTATCTTCTATGGTAACACTTAACTTTATTGTTGAACTTGTATCACTTGGATAATTATAATGGTTCTTTTCAACATACTTGGAGCCATTTAATACTTTTATAGTAACCATATTAGTATTTACAATAACTGTTGCTGTATCCGTATTATTTCCATCATTTAAAGAGATTGTAGTTTCTCCTAGAGCTTTACAGGAAAAACTATTTGTCTTTTTATTAGCAGTGACAATATTTTTATCAGCTGAGTCATAAGTAACAGTACCTAATGTTGAACCATATGGATACGTTGATAAATCAGCTTTTAAAGTTCTCTTTAAATAGCAATAATAAATATCATCAGTAAATGTAACTGTTCTAGAAGATGCATCAACGACATTAACGGTAAACGTTGAACTTACATCTCCATAGTAAGCGGTGACAACTGTACTTCCAACTTTACCTTTAGCATTTATCATAAATGTTGAACCATAGGCATCAATAGTTATATAAGATTCATCTCCAATAGTAAAATTAACATTTTGTAAACTTATTTTATCTAAATCTATAAATGAATTAATATCTGTACTTCCATTTACTATTACATCAATGCTACTTAGATTGAAATTTATTTTGCAGTCATTACAAACTTTAATTGTCGTTGTTGATTTTTCTAGTGCTTCAGTGGTGGTAGTTACTTTATTATTTGAAGTGATATTTTCTGTTGTAAATAAAGTGGAAAATAATAGCAATAATATTACTGTATTAAATATGGTTACAAAAATTAATGTTGTAGCCATCTTTATTGTTCCATCTTCATTAACAAAAATATTTTTCATACTATCACTTCTTATCAATTAAATATTTTAAAATTTCATAACAAGAAGAAGATAATTCTTCTTCTTTATAATCAGTCATTTCTCGATGTTCAAACCTAATACATCTTGTTGGCTCCATATTTATTAACTCGCCTTCATATATTCCTTTATAGGCAAGTATAATCCAATTAATTGTTTCTCCAGTATGTAGGTCTTCTTTTTCATTGTCAATTGCCCCGATGAAATCTCCTATTTCAAATTTTGCTTTAACACCAGCTTCTTCAATTAATTCTCTTTTCATTGCATCTCTAAAGGTATTATCTTTTCGATTAACACTTCCACCAATGGCTTCATATTTACCTACTTCATCTCTTGCTGCGGGTCCTCTTAAATGTAAAACTAACTTACCTTCAGGATCAAATAGGAAACATATAACACATATTTTTATTTTGTTTAGTTTCTTATTATCTACCAATTTATAAATTAATTCTTTTGTATCTTTTACTTCATCTGTAAATATCATTTTTTATCATCCTTTATGCTAAATTTATAAACATAAGTATATTTATCCATGATTACTAAGAATACTGCTTCCATATTCTTGGCTATTTCAACATAGTCAATTGGTAACATAAAAGTCGAAGATGCTTCAACTAAGTCATCAAAGTTATCAACAAACAAAACATCCTTTTTACTTAAGTCAGGTAAGAATGATATTTTAATTATATGTGATTTATTTTTTTCTATTAATTTTTTTAATTCAGATGCATATATGTTTTTATGAGGGTTCATTGATTCCATTAGTAAAGCTATTATTAAAACAAATAATAATGATGCTCCTGAGAACTCTAAGCATATAATTAGATAAGTATTATCATTTGCATGTAGATCATTAGAAAACTCTTTAAAACTATAGGTTGAAGATGGGTTATATTTTATATTAGTACTTGTAAATGGAATAGTCATTTCTAGAGTTTTACTATAAGACATGTTTTTATCAATTGAATCATTGTAAAGGGAGTAACTAACTACGACTTGATATACTAAACGCCCATTTGTCGAAGTATTAGTTTTTATATCATTATAAGTTGATTTAAATGAAGAATAGTTAACATCAAAATAATTAGTTAAATTAATAATATTACCATTGGTAATTTCATATTTATAATCTTCTGAACGATATACTTCTTTTAAAATATTATTGGTATCATCGACAATATTTCCAACAATATAATATGTATAATTACCTTCTACATCTTTATCAAATACTAAATTATAATTAAAATAAGCTGTAATATCTTTAATATCATCAGTGGTATAAGATGATGTTTTAATGTTGGAATTATATAAGGTTCCATTAGATGTTATTACATCATAACTCATCTTAGAATTCTCTGTTATCTTTAAAGCATTTTGATAATTATTATTCTTCCTTTTAGCATTAAAATAGTACAAAAAATATAACGATATTACAGTTAATATTGTTAATAAAACTATTAATATGCTAAAAAGTACCCTTCTTTTCTTCATAGTATCACTTTTCCCTTTTTATTATTTATCTTGTTGATAATCAAATATTACCTTCATATTTATTGATGAGTTTGATGAATTAATTACAGATTTTTCATCCTCATTAAGATAAGCAGCGTCTTTGTAGCTTATTACTATTGTGGCTGATTTGTTTTCACCTATTGCTAACTTATCTCCTGTATTTAAAGAATCACCATCTTTATCCTTAATATTGTAAGTTATAAAATCGGAAGCATAATAAGTTTTACCTGTAGTATTAGAAACACCAACAATAACATTATCTAAACCACTTACATCTATTTTATTTAAAATAGCATTGTAACTTCCTCCATTGTAGAGATTAAAATTAATTGATTCATTTGTACTTAAATTATTAACAGGGATATTAAATGTTAAAACATTACTTTGAATTCTTGGATCTATAATATTATTTGTATATTCATTAATACTATTAATTGATGCATCAAAGATTGTTGTTTTTGTTTCAGTTAATGAAAAACTATTGGCAACAGTTATAAAAGCTGTAATTACTAAAATAGTTGATATACATAAAAATAATGCAATAATATTTTTTCTTTTCATATAACTACCTTCTTACTATATAATTAAATTATATAAAATATCCTAAAGATAGTAAATAAAAAGAGAAAACATTTTCTCTATTTATCAATAAACTCTTCAACTTCTTTAATAGTATTATCAAAATTATCGAAGTCAACATTAAACCAATTAATATCCATTTGATTATTAAACCAAGTATATTGTCTCTTGGCATATTTTCTACTTCTTTGTTTAATTAACTCAATGGCTTCATTTAAATCTATTTTATGGTCAAAGTAATCATATAATTCTTTATAACCAATTCCAGTCATTATGGCCTTAGAATGTAACCCTTTATCATATAAAGACTTTACTTCATAAATTAAGCCATCTTTAATCATTATGTCAACTCTTTTATTTATTCTTTCATATAATTTATCACGATCAGTAGTTAAACCTATAAAGGTAGCAGGATATAATAATTCACTTGCTTTATTAGGTTCATTTTTTCTATTTAATCTTCTTATTAAACGCTTACGATTATTAACATGAATATCTGTATTAGGATCAATCTTTTTAACTAATTCCAATAGTTCCTCGTTCGTATAACCATCATACGTTTTATCATTTTCTTCTTTTGTACTAAATTCATAATTGTAAAGGCCGGCTTTTATATATAAACCAGTTCCTCCCACGATTATTATATTTTTGTCTTTATATTTATCTAGATAGGATCTCAAGTCACGCTGATAATCATATACAGTATACATTTCGTCAGGATTTACTATATCAAAAAGATAATGAGGAACTCCTTCTTTTTCTTCTTCAGTAACTTTAGCAGTACCAATATTTAAATCACGATAAACCTGCATAGAATCGCCATTTAGAATAATAGCATTATATTTATGTGCTAGAGAAACACTTAATTTAGTTTTACCAACACCAGTTGGACCAACAATTACAAGTATCATATTTTCACCTTCATAAGTCATACTATAACATGTTTTATTCTATTTATGTAGCCCTAAAAATTGTTTAAAAGTATTATTATCTCCACCTATTATTATCTTTTTCTTATTACATAATTCCTTATGATAGAAGATGCTTACCTTATCTTTAATATAAATTTTACTTACAGTTGTTTTCTTATTAGCATATATAAATGAATTAACATCAAAATTAATATTATAAATATTTATTGTTTTATTAATATCACTAGTTTTATCTAATATAAAGGCATAATCAGAAGATGCCGTTATTGTATATGTATCATTTGGATCACTTGTAATGGTTAAATTTTTATTTAAGGTTATTGGTGAATCAATATTAATATCTTTATTAATAATTATATAATCTCCATCATTTGCAAATTTAATAGCAGTTTCTAAATCAACATAACGATTAGACTTTAAGGAATTTATATCTCCAGTTGCAACTTTAACTGGTGTATCTATTAATGTATATTTATCATTAGATTTTATAATACCAAAGTAGATATCAGTATCTTTTATATGAATAGTGAGTGGTTTAAAATCATCAGTTAAAATATTTAGGTAATTTTTATAATTTAAATAAACATCATCATTTATATCATAGATAATCCAAGAAGTTAAGTCATAGCTCAATATTTCATTTAAACGATCATTAGTTAATTCACTTGTGACATTAGATTTATTATTACTTTTTAACTTAGATATTTCTATATTATCTTTAATAATAATATTAATATTTATTTTATCTTTATTAATTAATAAATCATCAATTAATCCAGATTCTTTTATTTCTGTTTTGATACTTAGGTTAGAACTCATGGAATATAATGTTCTATTTGGGACGTTTATCTCCCTTTTTGTTGTATTAAATATATTAATTAAACAACATACATTTAATATTAGTAATAGCATTAATTTTCCCTTTGTTCCCCGCATTATATCAACCTCACCTTCATTATAACAAAATAAAATTGTTTGACTAGGTTATTTAGCCTATTTTACGTTTAATTATATAAATTTTGCATTTTTTGTTTTTTTTGTTATAATACTACTTGTTAAAGGGGTGAATTACATGACTAATAAATTACCTAATATTAAAATACTAGATGAAGTTGATAAAAGATTACATCAGAAAAGTGAAGAAGTTACCTTCCCACTTGACCCTGAGTTAAAGAAATCTATGGATGATGCAATTATCTATCTTGAAATGTCACAGGATGAAAAAATTGCCGAGAAATATGATATTAGAGCTGGCATGGGTTTATCAATGTGTCAGTTAGGCATTATGAAAAGAGCATTTGTTGTATCTGAAGATTTAGGAGATGGAAAGTTCAATAGATATTTTGTCTATAACCCTTCTATTATTAGTCATTCAGAAGAACTTATCTACGTTGGTGAAGGTGAAGGTTGTCTTTCAGTTAATAGGCCTGTTGAAGGTATTGTTCCAAGATTTGCAAGAATTACAATTAAAGCCTATGATGAAAATGGTAAAGAGTTTATAATGAGAGCTCGTGAAGATATTGCTATAGTATTTCAACATGAAATAGATCATTTAAATGGTATATTATTTGTAGATAAAATTGATAAGAAAAATCCATATAAGAATAAGAACTTAATGAGAGAAATATAAAAAGAACTGAATAATAATTATTCAGTTTTATTTATCTTCAATAATAGAATATTTTAAATCTAAAGATTTACCTTGATCATCGTTAGTAATTAAATCAAGACCAACCCAAACACGAACATTAAGGGTTACTACTTCATCAGGTTCAATCACATCTTCATAAATAATGTTATCATTGCTATCTGATAATAATTGTACGTCGGATGAATTAATTGAATAATACATTTTATTTAATCCTAAAGTATTATTATTTTCCGAAGTGACTTTTAAACTATATTTAATATTATAATTTTTACTATTAGTTATATGAATAACGTTAGGTATAGCATTAATTAAACCATCTTCTTTTGTCATAGGAATTGTACTACTCATCAAATTATTATTTTTATTTTCATAAACAATTTCAAGATCGGATCCTTCATTTACTTTATCACTTTTACTATTTAACATGGCAAATGTTGATCCTATCGTGAGCAATACAATAAAAGTAAATGATATTATAAATAGACTTAATCTCTTTTTTAAATATGATTCTATTTTCATGATTACCCACCTTCTATTATTAGTATATAGTCTAAAGTTATTAATACCAAATAAAAAAAGAATTGATTTACAATTAGTTAACCAATTCTTTACATTATCTTGTATGTGTACTAGCAAATGATTCAGTTAATGGTTTAGGAGCAAATTGATATTCTCTTCCAGTAAACTGTTCAATTAAATCTTTTATTTCGCGAGCCATGTTAAGCGTTTCTTGATCAAAAGCACCAGTTGATTCAAAGTCTTGATATCTTTCATGATAATCTTTTAGTAAAGATTTTATATCAGAAGAATCTTCCATGCCCTTTTCATCGGTACTTAAAGCATTTACATAGTCATCATTTTCATTAATATAACTATTTAAACTTTCTAGTTCATCTTGAGGATAAAAATCTGTTACATTATTAGAATATCCCAAAGTTCCTAAATCACTTTCTTCAACACCAGTTAGAGTTATTTCTTGTCCTGACTTAATTTTATTTGGATTAATGTTGTTAGTTGCAATTACATCATCATAGACATTATTATAATCATCATCTGTATAAGATTTAACGATTCCACTTAAGGTATCTCCATCTTTTACTTTATATTGTACTTCATATAATTCTTCTGGTTCTTGAGTATCTTCATTAATCTTTTGCGCTATTCCAGAGTAATAAACACCCGTTGTATCTTCAATAGATTTAATGGCAGCATCTGCTAAATAATTTAAATATTCAGTTGTTCTTTCATTTGAATAAAGAGGATTATCAGAATACATATCATAAGCATTAGCAAAGTCTTCACATTTTTGTTTTGCAGTTTCGTTAGCTACTGATTCAGTGGTCACTGTAATAAAATAAGCTTTATCTTGTAAATTGGAAGTTACTTCATAACCAAATTGGGAAAGTTTATCTCCAGGAACATGTGGTAACTCAATAGTTGTACCAATTTGAAGACTTCCGTCAAGTTTAGGATTTTTTAATTGAATAGCATATACTTCTTCAGGTATTTCGCTAAATTCAGTATATTTAGCAGCAACATCCCAGATGGTATCACCTGATTTAATAGTATATTGTATATCATATGTTGGTTTAGATTTTACTACGTTTGATTCTGTAGTTTGTGTGGTTGGATTGGTTGACTTAGGCTTAAGAGATTTGCTTGCAAAAGCAATGGTAATACCAATTCCTACTAAACCAATGATAGTACGTATTTTTCTTTTTTTAAGCTTTTTAATATTATTTTTATTAGGCCTTGTATTTCCTACATACTTTCCTTGATTATATACTTTATAACTTTTATTCATTAAATCTGTTTTAATCTCTCTATCACTCATCGTTATCACCTATTATCCATTATAGCATGTAAAAATAAAGTTATCTATTTAATTACATGACCTTTTACATTTGTACCATCAACATCGGTTATTAACACGTTAACAAATGTGTTATGATCACATAATGTATCTAAATGAACCTTGATATAATTACTAGACATACCTTGATTATTAGCTTCTACTAAAACCGGAATTGTCTTACCTATAAACTTTTTGTAATAGACACTTTCTAATTCATCACTCAATTCAAGCATTCTTTTAGTTCTATTTGTTTTAACAGTATCATTTACTTGTTTTAAAGTGGCCGCTTTAGTGCCATCTCTTAGAGAATAAGGGAATGTATGAATTTTTGAAAATCCCACTTCTCTTGCAGTTTTAAGTGAGTCCTCAAAATCTTCATCTGTTTCTTCTGGGAATCCAACGATTAAATCAGTTGTAATATTAATGTCTGGTCTTATACTTCTTAATTCGTTAATCTTAGCTTTATATTCTTCTAGATTATATTTTCTATTCATTAATTTTAAAACATGATTAGATCCTGCTTGAATAGGAACATGCATATGATCGCATAACTTTGAATTGTTCTTTAGTTCATCCATGAATTTTTCATCTAATTCCGTGATTTCAATGGAAGAGATTCTAATACGTTTTAAATTAGGATTCTTTGATACTCTTCTAATTAAATCAACTAAATCAAAGTCTTCCCCATCTCCATAGGAACCTGTATGAATACCGGTTAAAACAATTTCTTGATAACCATTGTTGGCAAGGCAATTAATCTCTTCTTCGGCGGTATCAATATCTTTACTTCTTATATTTCCTCTTACAAATGGAATAATACAATATGAGCAAAAGTTATTACAACCATCTTGAATCTTAACAAATCCTCTTGTTCTTTCCTCAAAATTATTGATATTCATATTTTCAAATGTAGATGTTCTTATATCTATAAAATCTCTGATTTTCTCATTTTTATAATTCTTAACATAATCTACTAATTTTAATTTAGAACCATTTCCCATCAAGATATCAATGTCAAGATCAATCCAAGCCCCTTTATTATGTTGAGCAGAACAGCCACATACACATAGTAAAGCATCTTTGTTATTACGTCTTGCACTTCTTATTAATTTACGTGATTTAGCATCCGCTTGATTAGTAACTGTACAAGTATTAATTACAATAACATCAGCTTTCTTTTCATCATCTATTATTTTATAACCAGCACGTTCAAATGCTTCTTTTAAACTTTCTGATTCATAAGTATTTACTTTACATCCAAGTGTTATAATACATACATTCATAAATACACATCCTTTAAACATAGATATGATAACATAAATAGCAAAAAAAATCTTTAATTCAATTAAAGACTTTTTTCATTAATAAATATCTTATAAATAATATATATAAGATTAATTACATAAACACACATAAATAAAGGAACATAATACTTTAAGAGAATAATAACATAATCAAATCTAGTTATAAAATATATGATAGCTAGTAAAATGCTTACGCCTATTAAAGGACATATGTTATAAAGCATAGATGATAATTTATCATATTTCTTATAATAAAGCATTTCTATTTGTTTTAAGGCAAACCAAGTAACTAGAACATTAAAGGAAAAACCAAATGTCGTTCCAAGAAATGATCCATATATAAATGGTATAACAAAGAATACTATTTGACTAACGGTTAAAACAATTAGATATGTTATTAGTATACCTATCATCTTGCTAAATTCTCCTGTAATTGTCTTAAGGCTTTTAGGAATGCTTCTTCTTTTTCATAATTCATTAAAGATATATGAAATTCATTTGGTACTTCTTGTTCTTTCTTATTTGAAGCATTATCAGTATCGATTTTTTTAACTGATATTCCTTCAATTCCAGCATCATAGTCAGCATCATAAGTAACATGACTATTATCTTTCTTTTTTAGTAATTCTTCGTAACTAATGATAGCATTTTGTTCTTGTTCTTGTTCATATGAAGTTAATTCTACATTAGCAGGTTTATAATCTCTTTCAATATTTTTAGTAATTGATTCAAGGTCAACTATACCCTTTTTTGCTTTATTTAATGTGTTCATATTCTTCTCCTTTTTGTTTATCATAAATAATATAACGATTGATATATTCAATAAACCAAGGCTTACTAAGATTATCAGCAAATCACTCACATGAATCACTTACTTCCTTTTTTTCGATATATTATATAACTTTTTTTAAAATTTATAAACTTATTAACATACTTATTATATTATTAGCAGCATGTACACCCATGTTAATATAAATATTATTGTAGGCATAATATAAATGTGCTAAATATAAACCAGCAATAACATAAGTTATTCCACCAATTAATTCATTGGCATCAAAACTACTTATTAAACCTTGATATCCATATATAAGTACTAATATAAAACCTACTATGGAAAATATTAAGGCAATAGATGCTATGGACATACTTACTTTTGTAGAATTAGTTATATCTAATCTATAAATGAAATCTATTACTAAACCAACTATAAGGATTCCAATTAAAAGTAAGTAATGATCCGTAACATGCATTAAACC
>CALMHN010000079.1 GCA_937863745.1 uncultured bacterium
GTCGTGAACGTATGGGACATATTGAGCTTGCTTCTCCATGCTCTCATATTTGGTTCTTTAAAGGTGTTCCATCTAAGATGGGATTAATCCTTGACATGAGTCCAAGAGATCTAGAGGAAGTATTATACTTTGTTAGTTATGTTGTAATTGACCCAGGAAATGCTCCTTTAGCTAAAAAACAAACATTAAGTGATAAAGAATATCGTGCATACTATGAAAAATATGGTAATGGATTTACTGTAGGCATGGGTGCTGAAGCTATCAAAACCTTACTTCAAGAAGTAGATCTTGATAAAGAGATTGAAGACTTAAGAAAAGATTTAGATGGTGCAACTGGTCAAAAGAGAATTAGACTTGTTAAGAGACTTGATTGTTTAGTTGCTTTCAAAGATAGTGGTAATAAACCTGAATGGATGATACTTGATGTTATTCCAGTTATTCCTCCAGATTTAAGACCTATGATTCAACTTGATGGTGGTCGTTTTGCTACATCTGATTTAAATGATTTATATAGACGTATTATTAATAGAAATAATCGTTTAAAGAAGTTATTAGAATTAGGTGCTCCATCAATCATCGTTCAAAATGAAAAACGTATGTTACAAGAGGCTGTTGATACCTTATTTGATAATGGTAGACGTTCAAGAAGTGTTAATAATGCTTCAGGAAGACCATTAAAATCATTATCATCTATGTTAAAGGGTAAACAAGGACGTTTCCGTCAAAACTTATTAGGAAAACGTGTTGATTACTCAGGTCGTTCAGTTATCGTAGTTGGTCCATCTCTAAAGATGTATCAATGTGGTGTTCCAAAGGAAATGGCTCTAGAATTATTTAAACCACATGTTATAAATGGTTTAGTTTCTAAAGGTCTTGCTCATAATATTAAAGGAGCTAAGAAGTTAATTGATTCAAGAGATGAATGTATTTGGGATATTGTTGAAGATGCAATGGTAGAGTATCCAGTTATGTTAAACCGTGCACCTACATTACATAGACTTGGTATCCAAGCTTTCGAACCAGTTTTAATTGGTGGTAAAGCAATTCGTTTACATCCATTAGTTTGTACAGGATTCAATGCCGACTTCGATGGTGACCAAATGGCTATCCATATACCTTTATCAGAAGAAGCTAAAGCTGAAGCTAGAATATTAATGCTATCTTCAAATAACATTCTTTCTCCTAAGGATGGAAAACCTATCGTTACTCCAGGACAAGATATGGTATTAGGAAACTATTACATAACTATGGAAACTCCAAGAAAACCTATGACTATTGTCACAAGTGTTGGCTCAAAACTTTCTACTAATATAATTGATTATATTAAACATCTTGAAAGCGATGCTACAATAGATTACATTATTGATGGTCTAAAATTAGATACATCAGCTGTTGATCTAAAAACTCCTGGTGAATATAATTATTCATTACTATTTAAGGATGATGATAAATTATATCTAACAGGTAAAGTTATTGTTTGCAAAGATGAAAAAGAAGCAGAAAATAAGAAACAAGAATTAATTGCTAATGACTTTGATGGCATTGGTAATGTTAAAAAACCTTCTGGTTATGATGAAGGAAAAGTTTATAAGAATGACTCTGAATTATTGATGGCATATCAAAGAAGAGAAGTTGATCTTCAAACTCGTGTTGCTATTCCAGTTAGATCATTTAAATATAAAGTATTCCCAGATGATGTTAAAGATATGTACTTAGTTACTACTGCTGGAAAGATAATTTTCAACAATATCTTACCTGATTCATTCCAATATTTGGCTGAACCTGCTAAGAGTAATATTGAAGGTATAGCATCTGAAAAGTTCTTTATTGAACAAGGAAAGAATATTCCACTTGAAATTGCTAAGATGGATATTCCTGCACCATTTGGTAAGTCTAACCTTAAGAATTTAATTGCTGAAGTATTTAAGAGATACAAAACTACTGAAACAAGTATTATGCTTGATAAGTTAAAAGATGTTGGATTCAAATATTCTACTATTGCCGGTATTACATTCTCAATTCATGATGTTGTAACAAGTGATAGTAAAGAAAAATATATTACTGAAGGTCAAGAAAAAGTTGATAAAATTAATAAACAATTCAAACGTGGTTTAATAACTAATCAAGAAAGATATCAAAATGTTTGTAATGTATGGCTAGATGTAACTAGTCAAGTTCATAGCGAACTTGCTGGTATCTCAAAGAAAAATATTGAAAACCCAATCTTCATGATGATGAATTCTGGAGCCCGTGGTTCTGCTGGACAGTTCGGACAAATGGCTGGTATGCGTGGATTAATGAATAAGACTGATGGAACAATGGAAGAAATTCCTATCGTATCATCATTACTTGATGGTTTAACAGTAAATGAATACTTCTCAAATACCCATGGTACTCGTAAGGTTCAAGCTGATAAAGCCTTAAGAACTGCTTCATCTGGTTACTTAACTAGACGTTTAGTAGATGTTGCTCAAGATATCGTTGTTAATGAAGATGATTGTGGATGTTTATCTGGCTTAGTTGTATCAGATTTAGTAAACGAAAAAGACGGAACTATGATTGAAAAATTAGAGGAACGTATCGTTGGAAGATATACTTCTAAGAAAGTTGTAAATCCTGAAACTAAGGCTGTAATAATTGATGCTAATGAGTATATAACTGATAGCATAGCTAAAAAGATTGTTGCTGCTGGAGTTAAAGCTGTAGAAGTAAGAAGCCCAATTACATGTAAGTGTAAAGAAGGAATATGTCGTAAGTGCTATGGATTAAACCTAGCTACTGGTAATGTTGTTGAAACTGGTGAAGCTGTTGGTATCATGGCTGCTCAATCAATTGGTGAGCCTGGTACTCAGTTAACAATGCAAACATTCCACTTTGGTGGTGTTGCCGGTGGTGAAGATATCACTCAAGGTCTTCCAAGAGTTGAGGAACTATTTGAAGTTCATAATCCAAAAGGTAAAGCTACAATTTCTGAAATTACAGGTAAAGTTACAAAGATAGAAAATGCTAA
This sequence comes from uncultured bacterium, assembly GCA_937863745.1. GTDB lineage: Bacteria > Bacillota_I > Bacilli_A > RF39 > UBA660 > UBA6985. The sequence goes on from CALMHN010000079.1 coordinate 3,011, forward strand.
CGAAAAGTGGAAAGTTACTGTTTCAAACGATAACGATTCACGTGAACATACAACTAACTACAATGCTAAATTATGTGTTGAAGTTGGAAGTGAAGTTAAAGCTGGTGAAAGATTAACAGAAGGAGTTATTTATCCAAAAGAATTACTTGCTGTTACTGACCCAATAACTACTCAAGGATATATCCTTAAGGAAGTTCAAAAAGTTTATAAATCACAAGGTGTTGATATTTCCGATAAGCATATTGAAATCATTGTAAGTCGTATGATTAATAAGATGAGAGTTACTGACTCAGGAGATACTGAACTTGTTGCAGGTTTAACTGTACCAATGGAAGAATTCTCAGAGAAGAACAAAGATGTCTTATTAACAGGTGGAGTTCCAGCTACTGGCTCTCCAATAATCTTAGGTATTGCTAAGGCTGCCTTAAGAGCTGATTCATTCTTATCTGCCGCATCATTCCAAGAGACTACTGCAGTCTTAACAGATGCTGCTATTAGAGGTAAGGAAGATCACTTAAGGGGATTAAAGGAAAATGTTATCATTGGTAAATTAATTCCTGCTGGTACTGGTGCTAAAGAATATAATAATATTCATGTAACACTTGAAAAAGAATTCCTATCAGACGAACCAAGCGAAGTTTTAGAAAATCAATTTCTTGAAGATAGAGAAGAAGATTTAAAAACTAAAAGCGAAATCGTTGAAGGTGATTAATAATTAAGAGACTAATATAGTCTCTTTTTTTGTGTCCAACAAATGTTAACTTAACGTAAATGCTATTTATTATTTACATAACATATATTATATTTATCATGGAAGTGGGTGTTTTATATGGATGAGAGTAAAGTAACTCCAGTCATGGAAAAAATAAATGCAGAGGAAAATAAAGAAGAACCTGCAAAAGTAACCATGGATTTAGCTGAAACAAGAAAAAGAAAAAGAGAGATAGTAAAGAAACTATTAAATAAAGAATTATGTGAAGATGATGATGAAGAATTATTAGATTTACTTGTTGAACAGCCGATTGCTATAGATATAGATAAACAAGAAGATAAATGCATGACAAAAGGTGATAAGGTAGCGGATAGAATATCTGAAATTGCTGGATCATGGGGATTTATATTATCATTCTTATGTTTTTTGCTTTGTTGGATGGTATTTAATATGCTTGGAATTATTAAATTAGATAATTTCCCATTCATATTACTTAACTTATTATTATCATGTTTAGCAGCTTTACAAGCACCAATTATCATGATGAGCCAAAACAGACAAGCAAAGAAAGATTCCCTAAGAAATCAAAACGATTATCGTACTGATTTAAAATCCGAATTAATTACCGAAGAAATGCATCATAAATTAGAAGTAATAATTAAGAATCAAAAAGAAATATTAAAATATTTAAAAACTGATGAAGATGCAACTAATAACAAATAGACCTATAATAAGGTCTTTTTTTGTGGTAAAATATCTATATTAAAAAGGAGTTATCATGGAAAAAATTGTAATCATAGGCGGAGGAGCTTCCTCTTTATTTTGTACTTTAAATTTAAGTGATAGATATGATATTACTATTTTGGATGGTAATTCAATATTAGGGAAAAAGATCTTAGTAACAGGAAATGGAAGATGCAACTTTTGGAATAAAGACATGTCTAATAACCATTATGAATCAGATAGCAATTTATTAGATGATATGTTAATTGATGATTTAAAAGAAAAAACATTTTCCATATTTACTAGATTAGGATTATCTTATAAAACCAGAAATAATTATTATTATCCTTATTCAGATAAAGCATTAACTATAAAAAATATGCTAGTAAGGGAAATAAATAATAAAGCTAAAATAAAACTTAATTATATGGTTAATAAAATAGAATATAAGAATCAAAAATACATAATAAATGATGAAATATATGCTGATAGATTAATCATGGCAACAGGTGGCCTAAATAATGAAATACAAAGCTTATTAGAACCATTTAATTTTAAAGTTGTTAAAACATCAGGATCATTAGCACCAATTATAACCGATGGGAATTATTTAAATAAATGGGATGGAATAAGAACTGATGTCAAAGCCTCATTATATATTGATGGGAATCTTATAAAGGAAGAAAATGGAGAAATACAATTAACTAGCAAGGGAATATCTGGAATATGTATTTTTAATTTAAGTGGATTAGTAAGCCATAACTTAAATAGTAAACCAATTAATATTAAAATAGATTTCTTACCGTTTTTAAAAACATCAACTATTGATTTTCTAAATAGACGCAAAGATTTATCAATTAAAGACGAATTAAATTTAACACTAAATGAAACCTTAGTTGACTTAATATTAGATTTATCTGGAATAGATTATAGTAAAACCATAACCGATTTAAGTAAAAAAGAATTAAGTAAATTAGAAAGTCATTTAAGAGAATTCTCCGTTAATCCAATTGGCATAGAAGATAAAAAAGCTCAAGTTACACGTGGAGGAATATCTTTAGAGGAAATTAATATTCAAAAATTTGAAACACTCAAATATCCCAAAATGTATCTAATTGGTGAAATATTAGATGTAGATGGTGAATGTGGTGGATATAACCTAGGCTTTGCTTGGATGAGTGCATATCAATGTGCAAGGAGTATTAATAATGATTAGAATTAGGAATATAAAATTAAGTCTTGATTGTAATAATGAAGAAAATTTAAAAAAAGAAGCCGAACATATTTTGAAAAATAAAATAAATAGTTTTACTATCAAAAAAAGATCAATTGATGCTCGTGAGAAAAGCAATATCATATATGTATATACAATAGATGTTGAAGTTAATGATGAAAATAAAATATTAAAGAGTAATCGAAATAATAATATTTCAATAAAACCAAACGAAGAATATAAAATAGATATAACTGGTAAGATTAAATTAACATATCAGCCCATTGTAATTGGCCTTGGACCATCTGGATTATTTGTTGCCTATATTTTAGCTAAATATGGATATAAACCCATTATTTTTGAAAGAGGTAACTCAATTGAAGAAAGAGTAAAAGATATCAATCACTTTTGGAATGATAACATTTTAAATCCTAATTCTAATATTCAATTTGGTGAAGGCGGAGCTGGAACATTTTCCGATGGTAAACTTAATACATTAGTAAATGATAAAATGAATCGTGATCTATTTGTCTTGAAAACTTTTGTTGAATGTGGAGCGCCAAGTGATATATTATATGATTCACACCCACACATAGGAACTGATATATTACAAAAAGTTATTGTAAATATGCGTACCAAAATAATTGAAATGGGTGGAACAATTAAATATAATTCCTGCATGACTGATATAATAACAAAAGATGATAAAATTAAAAGTATCGTGATTAATGATGCAAATAGTTATCCCTGTGAATGTTTATTTTTATGCATAGGTCATTCAGCCAGAGATACCTATAAAATGCTTTATCAGCACAAATTAAATATGGAATCTAAACCCTTTGCTATAGGTTTAAGGATTATGCATAATCAAGAAATGATTGATAAATCAATGTATGGAGATAATTATAATAAATTACCTCATGCATCTTATAAATTAACTTATAAAACTTCCACCGGAAGAGGTGTTTATAGTTTTTGCATGTGTCCAGGTGGTTATGTTGTAAATGCATCATCTGAGAATAATCGTTTAGCAATAAATGGTATGAGTAACTATGATCGTGAATCTGGTATTGCTAACTCAGCACTTATTGTAACGGTATCAAAAGAAGACTATGGAGATTCATTATTTTCAGGTATAGAATTTCAAAGAAAACTTGAAGAGAAAGCCTATAGTCTTGGAAAGTCAAATATTCCAATTCAAACCTATGGAGACTTTTTATATAATATTAATACTATTAAATTTGGCAGCGTAGTTCCTCAAATAAAAGGGAATTATAACTTCACGAATTTAAATGAATTACTACCAAAAAGTATAGCTGATTCTCTTAAAGAAGCCATGCCTGAATTTGGTAAAAAAATAAGTGGCTTTGCCAGTAATGATGCTATCTTAGCTGGTGTTGAATCAAGAACATCATCGCCAATTAGAATATTAAGAAATGACTCTTTTATGAGTAATATTAAAGGGATATATCCATGTGGTGAAGGCGCAGGGTATGCCGGAGGAATTATGACATCCGCAATGGATGGTTTAAAATCATGTGAAGAATTTTTAAAAGTATATAAATATTAACAACAAGAAATATAAAAAACAACGATATTTCTTGTTTTTTTCATATTTATATTCTATTATTAAGCCATGGGGAACTATTATGTTTAAAGGTTTTAAAACCAATATTAGATTATTTGTTAAGAAACTAAGAAAATTAAATTATCACAATTTTCTTGTTTTCATTACGACATATGTCCTAATACATAATATGTTCTACGCTTTACTTTTAACGAAATATAATCAATCGATAGCATCTGTACTATTTTTAATTTCCGGATTGCTTTTACTATCATATGAATTTATAGATCGAAAACAATATGATTTATATGCAAGACATATTTTTACAATGATATTATTCTTTGTTTCAATCATGATATATCATGCTGGGTGGGATGCTGGATTCCAGTATGTTTTGGTAGCAACAATGACAGCCTTATTTTTGCCATTTTATTTACCTGACTACTCAAAATTAAATAAAAAAGTACTCATGACTATTGGATTATGTTATATTTTAGTATTAATGTCACGTTGTATATATGGTGTATTTTTTCCTGATCAAACACCTTTACTAGTATTTGATTCCAAAACTCTTACTAATATTTATTGCTATAATGCCTTTCAAGCCTTTGTAATTATCATACTGTTTAGTTATTTCTACATTAATCGTTCCAAAGCCTTCCATGATGAATTAACAAGAAGAGCCGATTTTGATGAATTAACCGGTCTATACAATCGATATGCTCTAAACCAATTACTTGATGATGAAATAAAAAAAGAAAACGAAATGGTTTGTATTGCTATCTTAGATATCGATTTCTTTAAGAATATTAATGATACACATGGGCATAATGCCGGTGATAAAATACTTAAAAATATTTCACGAATAGCGGATTCAATATCTAATGATATAGTTGTTGGTCGCTGGGGTGGAGAAGAGTTCTTATTGCTTTCTAATAAATGTAATTATAAAAAATTTAATAAGCAACTTGAATCATTAAGAAAAGAAATAGAACATGAACAATTTGTTATAAACAAAAAAAGTGTGCATGTCACAGTATCCATAGGATCAACTTTTACCAAGAATTTAACTAATAAAATTGATTTAATAAAAGAGGCCGATGATAATCTTTATAAAGCTAAAGAGACTGGAAGAAATAAATTAGTAACGAAATAAGGAGGATATATGAATTATCTAAAAAATATATTTTTACAATTACCATTTGTAAAAACATTAATTGAATTATCACATAATCTAGATACTTCTGAAGGTAAAAATATTTTTATTCTATATTTTAGTGATTTATTTTTCCTTTTTATGTCTTTTGTCTATCAAATAATTTACTTATTTACATCTAAAGCTATGTCAATTATTAATATTCTAGCTATTATTTTCGTTTTATATGGATATGAATTATTAAAGAAAAAAGAATACGATAAATATACTAACTTTATGTTTGCTGAAGTACCAACCTATACCTGTGTTGCTATTTCCATCATGGGTTGGAGATGTGGATTTCAATTTCTCTTTTTAGCTGCTACTTGTGCTTTCTTTCTACCATTTTATAATCATATGAAAAAAAGTGGAACCAAGAAGAAAGTATTTATCCGTGGAATATTATATATTTGTTTATTCTTTGTCATGTATTATATTATGAGTATTGAAGGTTGTCCTATTGTAGTTAAATTAACGCCTGAACAATACGCTATAACTTATTTTGTTAATATTTTAATTACCATCATATCAATTTCAGCCTATTGTTATTTCTATTCATTTAAAAGCTTACAAAAAAGAATAGAATTAAGTAGAAGAGCAGACTTTGATGCTTTAACTAATATTTATAATCGATATGCTTTAAATGCTATTTTAAATAATGATATAGAATTAGCCCAAGGTAAAGATGAAGAATTGGCAGTAGCCATGATTGATATAGATCACTTCAAAAAAATAAATGATACCTATGGGCACAATGCTGGCGATGTAATATTAAAAAGCCTTGCTAATATCTTATTAAAGAATATGTCTCATGGTATTCATGTAGGCCGTTGGGGTGGAGAAGAGTTTGTTTTAATTGCCTCAAATATTAATTATTTTGAATTTAATAATATTATTAATAATGTTCGTGAAATAATTAATAATTATCATTTTATAGCTGAAGGAAAACAAATACATGTATCTATCTCAGCAGGAACAACTAAATATAAACCCGATATGAGTCCTTTAGAATTAATTGAAAGTGCTGATAATAACCTTTATAAGGCTAAAGAAAATGGCCGTAATCAAGTAGTAACCGATTGTATGAAGATATAGAGAATGGATTTTTACATTCATTCTCTACAAACTAAAAAAAATACTTGATTATCATCATTTGATATGTTAAAATTAATCTTGTCAATGGGGAATTAGCTCAGTTGGCTAGAGCACCTGCCCTGCACGCAGGGGGTCACGGGTTCGAGTCCCATATTCTCCACCAGTTGATTATTAAAACTCAATATTAATTTATTGAGTTTTTTTATGCATTATTAACACTTAATATATTATTGAAATATATTTTATTATTGCCTGTAAGAATTATTCTTTTATTAACTATATCCAATTTAATAACAACACCTTTTACCTCAACACTCCTCGAATTATAATAATAATTAATAATTAGCTCACTTCCATTTGTATAAGAATCAATTATACTTTGTTCAATTTCTTCTAACTGTTCTGAAGATAGGGAAGGTTTATTAATAATACATTCTTTATCTTTAAAATTTTTAACAACCTCATAACTATTTATAACCGAATTAAATGGTGCCCAACTCATACATGATGACCTCCAATCTTTTCATTTCTTTCTTTTATCGTTGAATCATTTAATAATGATGATGCTTTTAATAAGGTATTAGAGCCAAATTTAGCCTTTATCGAATCAATAGCATCATTTATATCTTTATTACTTTTTATGTCTTTATAATCTTCAAAAAGGTTCAATTGAAGAGTGCCATTATCACTTAAGCCACCCAAGGAAATACCAATGGTTCTAATAGGCAAATTATCCTGATAATATTTATCAAACATATAGGTTATATAACTAAATATTTTATTTTCATCGTCTGTATTACAACCAAGTTTCATTGAATGATGAAAACCACCACCAATTGTATGGTTATATTGGACACTTAAACCTACTAGACCACATAATTTATGCTTAGCCCTTAATTCTCTACATAAAGTATCTAATGTTTCATATAAAATAATTGGAATATTATAACCATAGTAATCCTTAAATAAAACCTGTGAATGAGAAATGCTTTTTTCTTTAACGGGTTCTTTATTTAAATCACTTACTTTTGTATTATCAATACCATTGGTATGATACCATAGTTCCTCACCAATAATCCCAAATTTCTTTTTGAGTTTATTAATATCATATTTAGCAACATCACCAACCGAATATAAACCCATTTTATTTAGGCTAGTTTCTAATCCATGACCAATTCCCCACATTTTTGAAAGGGGAGTTATTTTCCATAAATGATCAGGGATAGAATCATAATCCCAATAAGCTATATTATCTTTAACATGTTTAGCGTCAACATCCATAGCCACTTTAGCTAATAACATATTTGGACCAATTCCAGCCGTAACAGTTAGCCCAGTTTTATTATAAACTTCATTAATTATTTTACGAGCCAAATTATAATCATCCATTTTATACATTTTTAAATAATCTGTAACATCTAAAAAGCATTCATCAATAGAATAAATATATAAATCTTCTATTGATATAAATTCTAAATAAACACTAATGACTTCTTTGCTTTTTTCTTGATATAAATGCATTCTAGGAGGTACTTTAATAATAGGAACATTTTTTGGTAATTCAAACACTCGTCCTCGACTAGGAATACCCATTTTTTTAAGATAAGGTGTGACTGCCAATGTAATTGCACCATTTCTAGTTGGATCAGCTACTACCAATGGAGTAGTGAATGGATCAAGGCCACGATCAACGCATTCAACCGAAGCAAAAAAGCTTTTTAAATCAATACATAAAATATTTCTTTTTACATATAAATTATCCATACTACTCACCTCAAAAATAATATAGTACATTTGTTCGTTATAGTCAACAAATAAAATATAAACTTTACGATTGAAGTTTTTCCCTCTTTATCTTATACTTTAATAAGAAATAATAAAGAGGTGTTAACATATGAGATGCTTTAAATGTGGAAAAATAATTCCTGAAACTTCTCTTGTATGTCCATATTGCTATGCATCCATAGAACGTGATGAAAATGGACGAGTAATTGAACAAAATAATGGTAACTTAGCAACTGTTAATTTAAACTTTGAATCTAGTGTAACTGATAATTCAACAATTGATTCTTCAGAAGAAAATAAAAAGTTTAATTTGCATGACTTCATCACTGATAAAAGTAATCGTAAAAAAGTTATAATACTTGGATCATCCATCCTTGGCATATTTATTTTACTTATAATTATCATTGCCATTTTAGCTGGTGCAAGTAAACCAAAATACTATTTATTTACTAAGACTGCAACAAACCTTTTTGAGTATCTAGATGATAATATCATTGGTAGTAATGCAAAAAACTCAGGCAATTATAAATTAGTCTATAATTTAAATGGTACTTCTAAAGAGTTCCGTGGTGATTATGCTGTTGACTTATATAATCGTTTAATTGATATAAATGGTTATCTAAGAGACCCCAATGAAGATACTGGTGGAGTAGTAATAACGGATGAAAACTTTGACTTTGATTTCTATATGAAGAATAATAATATTTATTTTAAATCAAGTGAATTGTTTGATGGTTATATATTATTTCCTTATGAAGATCCAACAGGTATATTAAGTACCAATAAATATGACATGGGTTCTTTAATAACTGGTGTTGAAGATGCATTCATTAGTAGTTTAAAAGCATCAACATATACCACTGAAAAAAATGTTACAATTGATTACCGTGGAACCGATACTCAAGTAAATCGTAAATATATAAAATTAGATAATGCTGGTAAAAAGAAATTTCTAGATACTTTCTATTCAACTTTGTTGGATGATTCAAGTTTTATAAGTGAATATTCCAAGATAAGTGGTTATAGTAAAACTGATGTTGAAAGAATTTTAAATAATTATATGACGACAGCTGATTATACTTATTCAGCATCTGATGGTAATATCAGTTACTTAAGTGTTTACTATAAAGGCAATAAAGTATATCGTTTAGATTTAGATATGAATGAATCATCTAACTATGAAATAATACTTGATATAGGTGAAACTAAATATTATTTAACTTATAAAGAAAATGATGATGAGGTATTCTATGGTGAATTAGGAATAACTGAATCTACATTAAATGATGTTGTAACAAAAGATTATACCTATAATTTAAAATATAAAGATACATCTTTAAATGGAACATTAGAATTAGTAAAAGATACTAATCCAGTTGTTAAGGCTTCCGCAATTGATGCAGCAACAAGCATTAGAAGTTTTACAGCCGATAACTATGCTACATTAAAAACAAATTTAAACAAATATATGAGTGATACTACTTGGGTAGATAGTTTAAGCACTATATTTGCTACAAGATGTACAAAAGATTTAAATTGTACATGTGAAAATAATGCTGACAACTGTACTTGTACATTCAATGGTTCAATTATTTCTTGTCCTAAAGAAAATGTTCAATAGAAAGGATAAAATATGAATAATAACGATAATAATTTAGATAATACAACTATAATTCCTCGTACACCAACACAGCCAATTTTACCAAAAGATCAAGAAGCTTTTGCTAATAATACAGCCGTTGCTAAAGAAACTGTGAATGTATCACCTGATTTACTAGCTAGTAATGTTCCTCCAGTAACTAAGGCAGTTGTTCCAACACAGCCAATTGTTAATAATCCTGTTACTCAAAATATTAATCCAGTACAACCAATTATTAATAATGTACCTGAGCAAGTTGAAACATTACCAATAGAAAATATTAATAATCAAATTAATCCAACGAATATTCCCGGAAGTGTTACTCAATCGGTTGTAAATCAAACTATACCAGCACCTCCCAAAATGGATGATATAGCATCTAGTTCTATTACACCACCACCAATTAATAACCCTGCTAATTTAAATAGCAATCCTAATTTATATATCAATGATTTAACAGGTGGTGGTAAAGAAGCAAGTACTCAAGTAACAAAAAAGAAAAGCAATAAAAAAATAATTATTATTGGAAACATGTATAATATAGTCTAACATATGTCAA